>NZ_VFVX01000021.1:0-98504 GCF_006442395.1 Mesorhizobium sp. B2-3-5
CTGCGACATTGCGGCCTCGATCGCCTTGGCCTGCGCATCGGGGTCGAGATCATAGTAGAGCCGCCTGAAAGCCTGTAAGAAGACCCTACCCAATTCCGCGCGGTTGCCCATGTCGAGACCGACGAGATCCTGGCGAAGCGCGATTTCATCCCCGAACGTGGCCGACAGAAGGTCGGTGTCGGCATTGCAACCGACATAGCGCAGCATCGACTGGTGGTAGGCGTTGCGCCGAACCTGCTCCGATAGGCCGGCAAGCTCGGCGATCCGCATCGCAAGCACGCATGATTTCAGCGCGAAGTCCCGTGAATGGCCGGTGGCGAGGTCCGAAGCATAGGCAAGGACCATCATGAAGTCCGCACGGCGGATCGAAACCTTTGTCATCGCCCATCTCCGGTGAGCAACGTTAGCCCCGCTTGTCGTTAATACCTAGGACAAAATCCCAAGTCCGACACGCTAGTATAGGGCGCGGAGGTCGCTTCGCGCGACGGCTTTCACGCAACCCCGAACGTCGGGAGTCGACACGCAGCGATGTCTGGTGACCGGCGGAATGGCCGGGATCAGGCGCGAAGCGGTCGTTGGCGATGCCACTTACCTCGAGAACGCACCAACAACAATGCCTTTTGAATTACCCGAGCTCGTGGATGGCCACGTTAGGAACAACCGACTTCGCAATCTCGCATAGGTGTTGATGATGGGTGAGGTAGATCACCTGGCCTACGCTGGCCATCTCGCCGAACAACCGGAAAACTTCCTCCGACCGGAGATGGTCGAAGGTCTCCATGATGTCGTCGGCGATGAACGGAACAGCCGGCCTGAGCTTGGCAAATTCGTAATATCCGGCGAGGCGTAGAGCCAGGTAGAGCTGGAAGCGCGTGCCTTTCGAAAGAGCGTCTGCGACCTTCGATTGGCCATCCCGCTGTGTCGCGATAAGGACCTCGCCGCCCTTTACCGGCTGGGTCGTCAAGCCTGTGTATTGGCCGCGCGTCATCAGTGCGAAGGCGTCCGAGGCCTCGCTCATCATTCCGGAGCGGTGACGTTCTCGATAGACCCGAAGCGCGCTCGACGCCGACATCACCCCAAGCTTCAATTCGATGTAGCGGACGGCCTTTTCCTCGATTTCGAGAAGGACGGTGCGACGATCGGCATCAATGCGGGCAACTGCGCTGTCGCCGCCGATCGCATCGAGCTTGTCGGTCGCCCGGGTCCGCCGGACGAGCTGCTGTTGCAGTGAGTCATCGAGGTCGGCGAGGCGTCGTTCGATTTCCGCCTTTTCAATTGCGAGGCCATCGAGATCGAGGCCCTCCAGCAACGACTGCGCCTGGATAAAGGCGCCTAGGGCGAGCTCGCTCGACAATCGTTCTTGAAGCTCGGCCACCGCACTCTGCAGGCCGTCTCGCTCGCGAAGCTGCTCATCGCGCTCCACGACCTCCGGCAGAGTTTTCACCCCAAAAGCATCGAGCACTTCCTGCTTTGTCGTCTCGTGTGCCGCGACGTCAGCGTTCAGTGCCTCGCGAACGTCCTGCAACTTTTGAACGTCAAGGAGGAGATTTGCCCTCGCCTCACGGGCACGCTCGGCTTGCTCCAGACGTTCTGTCAGCCTGACGCTTACCTGCTCTGGCGCGTCGTCGCTGGCACGCTCGCCGGTCTGCGAACCAAGGCGGGCCATCTCTTCAGCAAATGCAGTCCTGTCCGCCCCCATCTTGCGAATCCGGATGCGCATGGACTCACGATCCTGCATGGCCTTTGACAGCTCCAACAACTGATCGAGCACGTTTCCAAGCCCGGTTCCGGCAATGCCTTCTTCGAGCCAGGTGCCCTTCAGCGTCTCCTTGACCTCGGCCTGCCATGCACCCTCTCGCCGCTCGGCAATGTCAACAGCGAGCCGCCTGGCGGCTAGCTCCTCTTCCTTCGCGGCGACGCTCCTCAGCGCTTCCGCTCGTTCCGCGTCGATTTTCGCCTGCCTATCCAGAAAGCGGTCGGCGGCGACCACCATTGCCTCCAGGGCCTCCCCAGCTTCCGTCTTTATTCCAACGCTTTGAAGAGCCGAGGCCAATCCGAGATGGATCCGCTCTGCTTCAGCAGTGGCACGTTCAATCCTTGCGCGTGCAAGCAGGATGCCATCCCAGGCGGTAAGCGCGTCGGCGCGCGCGGAAAGGCGCTCCTCGAGAAGTCCGATCAGCAGGTCGAGCGACTGCGCCTGGCAATCCTCAAGCAAGGCGCTGGCCATTCGCTTGATTTCAGCGGACGCCATTTCTGCGCGCTGGGCTGCCCCGGCGAGGTGGCAGCTTACGCGCTCTATTGCCGCTTCGGTCTCGGCTGCCTTTTGCTTGATTGCGCGCAGATCCGCCAGCTCGCCCGCATGGGCCAACCGAGCAGCGCCGATATCATCGTCCTTGGCCAATGCTGTGGCAAACACGTCCGCAGTTTGGGCCTTGAGGTCCGTCCGGTGATTTCGCCAGGCTTCGTCTCTCTCACGTCGTATGGCTGCGGCGGTATCATCGTCAGCGAGATCGGTGGAGGCGCGTGCAGCAGCCAGACTTGACGAAGTAGCCATGCGGCTTTGTTCATACTCAGCCAGACGCTCGGAGAAGACTGCCTTGTCCCTTTGAAGGTCCGCGGCCAGTGTTTTCCACGCAGCCATCTGCGCCGGCGGCGGAACCGATTTTTTCGAAAGTCCGCCCGCATCTCCCGACCATGGCTGGAGGCGCCGCATCGCATCCGCCAGTGTTGTTTGACGCTCGTCCTCCAACGCGCGCGCCTCTCTTATCTCCCGTCTGTGACTACTGGCCTTCGCCTCCGACACGGCTGCCATGAGCCTGGCTCTCGCGGGCTCAGGCACCGCCCTCTCCTCGCCAACTCGACGTCGTGCAGCGTTGAGCCCGTCGAGCGCGGCAGCGGCTTCATCGCGGGCCATCCGCAGGCTCGTCATTATCCCGGAGCGTTGTTCGACCATGTTGCGAAGAGTGCCGACCACGAAGGCAGGCAAGATGAGTCGGGATGGATCCTGTTCGGCCGATCTTCCGAGCGCGGCGAGACAGTTCGCCACCGTCTGGTCAAGCATCTGGACTTCCATTTTGCGGGTCGGGAGATCCATGCCCGCGGATAAATAGCGCGCCTTGCGATCGGCGAGTCCTCGCACCTGTTCGGAGATCGCCAGCACAGCGTCGTCGACAGCGATTGCTTCGATCTTTGCCTTCGCCCGATCGATCTCATCCGCATTCGCCTGGAGACGGGTTCTCAGCCGCGCGTCCTGATCGATCAATTCCGCGACGCTGCCACTCCAGGTTCTGGGAGGAGACGGGATGTCAGGCAGCTCAGCTAGTCTGCTCGCCTTGCGTTTGATTTCGACCAGGAGCGGCGCTGCGCGCACATATCGGTCGATTGTAGCCAGACGCGCCGACAACACTGAGCGTTCAGCGAGGCTGCGATCATACTTGTGCTGGGCTTCCACCCGTTCCGCCTCGAGCGCCTCGAATGTCGAGGCCAGGGTGTCGATCGTCTCCTTGTGTGACTTGAGTTCGGCGAACCGCTTCTTCAGCAGCGCGATTTCGGTGGTCTGGGCCTGTTTTCGGTGGAGCGCGTCTGCCTCCGTCTCCAATGCTGCCAAGACATCGCTGGCATGCCCGAGCCCGGCGCTGGCGGTGAAAAGGAGCTTGCCGAGATCGCCACGCGATTCGAGTATCGCCTTGCCGCCTGCTTCCAGCGTCTCGTCATCCAGCGAGAACATGCTGCTGTAGGCTTCGCGGGCCAATCCGGCGAGGTGAGCCGAAATCGCAATCTCGCTGAGGGGCTGGCCTTCGGCATCGTGCAACGAGTTGCTGCGGCTCTTGGTACGGGAAACGGCAAGTGTTCGCCCCTCGAATTCGAGCAGCCCGCCGATGCGCATCGAGCTGTACTCGTGCAGAAAATTGTAACGGCTGCGCTCTTCAATGCCGAAGAGCAGATCAAGGTAGGCAGAAAGGGCGGTCGACTTGCCGGCCTCGTTCAAGCCGAAGACGATGTGCAAATCAGGCCCAGATAGGGACTTCTCTCCGAAGTCGATCGCTTTGTCGGTGAACTTGCCGTAGCGCGTGAGATCGAGGCGCCGCAATCTCATCGCGTTGCACCGGCCTTGAGCCTTGCAGTGACCAAGTCGACGCCGTGTGCAAGCACATCATCCAGAAACTGCTCGAGCCCTGCTTCGTCCTTTCCCGCAAAGCCGCGGGCATCCGGCGGCAGGTCCGCGATCGTCTTCAAAACGAATTCTCGCGCATCGGATCGAAATGCCTGTGACCCTGCATTGGCGTGCATGGACTGTGCGAGCTCCAGGGTGGGATCTGCAACGCTTTCCAAATCCCCGACACCGGGAGCCAAAACAGCGAGCTCCAGCTTCTCCACCCAGGTGTCGCCCACCTGCTCGGCTGCCTGTTCGGCTTCTGCAACAGCCAAGTCCCGGTCGCGCATCAGTGACCATGAAAGGGCAGAAGTGCCGACCAAGCCAAGGCGGGCAACAAGGTAGCGCGATCTCACACGCTCCCGGGATTGCTCCAGTCCTGCTCGGATACGGGCGATGGCCTCGCTCCATTCCGACGCCCCGGTCATATCGACGGTCACCCGCTCGAACTGCGCGACACTGGTGAGCCTCTCCTCGATCTCGACAGAGCGATCGTCGCGAATGGTGGCCAGCGTGACCGACTTCTCGCCCGCCTCATTGATGTCCCTCCCCTGAGGGATCCCTGGCATCACGAGCGTGCTCGCGCCGGAATACACTTGGCGAGCGTGAATATGGCCAAGCGCCCAATAACCAAAGCCGTGGCCGTCCACGTCGGCGACGCTGCAAGGTGCATAGACGTCATGGCCAGGGGAGCCGGCCAGGCTCGTGTGCATGATGCCGACGTTCGCAGCTCCCTCCTGCGGCGCGGCAAATTTGGGCAGCAGGCTGTCGGGCGCCTTGGGGTTGGCGAAACTGAGCCCATGGAACGCGACGTCCACCCCAGGGCCAGACTGGATCACGGATTGGCAGCGGCCGCCAAAAATGGTCACCGTGTCGGGCAACACGAGCTGCTTCGTAATCCGCGACATGGCGTCGTGGTTGCCGCGGATCATGTAGACCCTGATGCCAGCTTGATGGAGACGCGTCGTTTGGGATGCCAGAAAGCGTGCCGTCTTCATAGAAGTCTGGTCGCCATCGTAAAGATCGCCAGCAATGACCAGAGCGTCGACACGCTCCGCAAGACAGAGGTCCACTATTGCAGCGAATGCCTGTCGGCTGGCATCTCCGACTAGCTCGGCGAGTTCAGAATTTCTGAGTGCGAGCGAGCGCAGTGGCGAATCGAGATGGATGTCGGCCGTATGAATAAATCGAAATGCCATCCGGGGCGCTCTCCAGGCCCGAACCGGAGGTCAGGCCAATCCTGTCGAAGTCCAAGTCGCTGAACTGTATGCAGCGACCAAAGCTTGGGTTAGCAAAATCCGGCAGCGTTGGGCAACGGGAGGCGAGCGAGATACAGTGGCCCATGATTCTCAGCTAGTCGTGCACCTATCTGTTGATGGTCTCCTGGAATTTCTCAATTCTGGAAAGAATGTCGTCGAATGACGGCGGGGTGTTATCGAACATCATCGGTGCCATTGTCCGATATCCGCTCTGAGGTCATTGATCCGGGACTCGCCTATCATCAGCCGCAAAGTGCTTCCGGCTGATGCCCTTCTTTTCTGGATGGCGACCACCTGTGTAGCCGAGGTCGGCCCGGTCGAAGGACAAATCGATGTCCTCGGAGAAACGGCGGATGATGCCAAAGGCTTTGGACAGGGACGTTCCGCCCTTGAAGACCAGGCCGGCTGCGGCGTCTTCCGGAAGACCGAACAATCGTTTCAAGGTCCAGCAGACCCAGAAGTCCTTCTCGATGATCGTATTGGCGATGCCGCGCCCGGCGCCGGTTTCGCCAAAAAGCGCTGCCCGATCATTCGGCGGTAGAAGGGCGACCTTATCCATTCGCCGCGTTCGACGCTGTGTTGCCGATTGAGATCAGCGTCGGACGCATCCAGGCGGGAGCCTGAACCGCGTTGGACGCGAGTAGTCTCTTGTCGCCGGCAGACAGCCGACGCGCGGCGAGCTGGGCCACGTCGGCGGCCCGCACCGGCCCGACGTGGCGAAGAGCTTGGACAACGGTTCCGGCTGGGCTGCCCGGTGCGATCAGATGCTTGGGCGAAGCGTGACGCAGATCGACCACGCGCTTGCCCAGCACAACCCGGCGCGAGGGCCCGTCCGTCAGATAGAGGCTCTTTGCGGGAACCTGCGTCGAGAGGCCGAGCGCATTGGCGGCGTGCGCGCCGGCGATCTGCGCCTTTGAACCAGTCTCCCGCGCAAGCGCACGCGCGACGTCGTCGGGAGCCGGTGAAAGCTGGCCCAACTTCGGATGGACCTTCGGATAGTCATAGAGGCCACGCGCCAGGCGGCGCAGCTTTCCACTCTTGACCAAGCGAGAGAGGGCCTGATCGACAGCAGCGCGCCCTGCTACATCGAGGAAGTCGCTGGGCGTGAAAACACAGCCACGGCCGCCGGCGCGGGCGCGGCGCATGATCCGATGTGAAACTGATGTCACGGCCGCGTTCATACGTCAGAAAATAAGCTATTTTTTTCTGACATTGAAGAGTCCTGCAAAACGCGCGAAACGGGTGTTCCCGCCCACGTGCCTTGCGAACGTCAACACGATGCGACGGAGCCCCATTGCGTACGCCAAACGGATCGACATCATTCTGCCTCACACCGCATCGTCGTCATCGAGCGGTCGCTTCTTGTGTGTGAGCGGGATGTCGCCTGCCAACAACTTTTCCCTTCGACAGCAGCTCAGCGTCCTCGAGCGCCTCGAAACCGGCAGCTGGCGCAGCGTGTCGAGCCCGAACTGCGACAGGAAGGTCTTTGGTCGTCACATAGGGTGTAGGGCGCACCCGGCTGCGGATCTTTTCGAGAGGTCAATAAGCGTAGCCAAGGGCTCGTGGCTCCCAGCGCCGCCCCGCGGCCGCGATCGATGGCCACGCATCCCACGCTGATGCGCGTGTTGATCCGTCTGCCGTTGGCATAGCCGTGAGCGGCAATCGCTGCCAGATCATCGCCGGGGCGGATCGGCCGCGTCCAACCAAGCGGACGTGATCAGCAGCACGGCAACGCGCCATCACGGCATTTGACACAAACGCGTCGTTCGATGGAGATTATCCTGACGGAAGCGCAAGACGCTTTCCATGCTAGTCGAGATGATCATGGGCAAACATAGAGACCATCGCGAGCCACGTCGGCGTCGCCGCGACGATGATCCCGCTTCCTTTTCGGAACCGGCTTCCGAACCAAGCTACTTTCAGCGCTTTCCCGCCGCTACCGCGGACGCTCGCGATGCCGAGGTGATATGGTTCAACGCCAGCAAGGGCTTTGGATTTGTGAAATTGTCGGACGGGACCGAGGTCTATCTGCACATCCGCGCGCTCGAGGCGGCCGGAAGCCACGGTGTCTCCGAGGGAACACGTCTCAAGGTCACGGTCGAAGAAAGCTCACGGGGTTGGCAGGTCGCGCAAGTGCTGGAGATCGGCGAGGAGATCGCGAGAACGCCGGCACATACGCGTCTCGCCGGGAGCGACGTCGCGGGGCGGGATGCGCAAGCGGAGAGCGCGGGCACGGTCAGATGGTACAATCCCGAGAAGGGATTCGGTTTCATCTCGCCCGATAGTGGGGAGAAGGACATCTTCGTGCATGCCACCGCGCTGACCCGCTCAGGGATTGCGGTGCTGGTAGAGGGGCAAAAGGTGTTGGTCGAATGCGGACAGGCCAAAAAAGGCGTGGAAGTTCGCAGCATTCGCCTCGCCTAGGCGCGGATTTGTTGGTCCCGCAAGAGTGTCGCGCGACACTCGATCCCGCTTGAGCCAAGACCCTTGATGCACTCGTAGATGCCACATCCGGTTGGGATTGACTGCGGCCGCGTGCATGAATCGCTCCCTTGGGTGCCGCCATGTCGATGACAATCCATGACGCTCTTATTTGCCACAAATCGTCAATATTTGCTGCTCAGCGGATAATGCTGCAACCAGGAGTCAGAACAAGAGCGGCGACGCCTCTTGCCCGCATCATTCCCCTTCATGGGTGGCGAGGTCGACACGGCTGGCTGCACTTCCAGCTGGAAACCGCGCTACAACCTCGATGGCGTTGCTCGCGCCGGTGCCAGATGCGCGATCTTTCGTCGACTCGTCCTGCCAGCGCGCGGCCGAACCGCAGGTGTCTGTCAGGCACATCGACGTCGGCAAGCTGGCTGCGCCGAGTGGTCGGAGCCGGCTTCGTCCATGTGTTCCGCGCGCAACACTGACAACGGCGAGGGCGATTCACTCGAGCCTCAAAGAATCGAGTGACGCGGATCTAGTGACCCTTGTCCGCCAGCCAGAGGCGCACGTCCTGGATCGACCGCATAAGCACGGACGGGTTGTCGCGCGAAGCGATGAAGCCCCAGCTTTGCCAGTAGCGCTCGGCTTCGGCGTCAATCGCCCGGACAACGACCGCGCGGCCGCCGACGATATCGGCCCCGGAGATGCAGCGCTGCAGGGCATCCTTCACCAGCCCGCTGCCGATGCCCTGCCCGGCATAGCGATGATCGACGGCAAGCTGTCCAATCAGGAGGCACGGGATGGGGTCAGGTGGCCTCCCGGTGCGGATCGCACGGGGCGCGCTGTTCGGCTGGATCACGCTTGGCGCAAGACCGTAGTACCCGACAACCTCTCCGTCGTTGTGAACGACCAGCACGCGGGTGAAACCTCGCTCCTGGTTCGTACGGGCAAAGCCGGAGAGCCACGCGTTAAGGGCCGGCTTGCCGCAGTCGAAAGCGTCAAGCCGATGCGTGTTGCCGAGCAATTCAATGCCGGAGAGCGCCACCTAACGTTCCCAGGGTGCTGCCCGTCGCAGTCGTTCGGCCACCTTCGGCGGTGGAGTGGCCGCCGGGGCGGAAATCGCCTGCATGAAGGTGTCGTAGGCATCTGGCGAGAGGCGGATGACGCTCTCATTGAGGATCGCCGCCTGCGCCTCGTGCAATGCGGCGCGGCGCATGAATTCGGTGCGCGATAGGCCGAGCAGTTCCGCGCCACGATCGATGATCGTCAGATCATCGTCCCGGAATCGCATCGAGACAGGTGTTTCCTTTCTCGGGGCTGTGGTGGCCATGTCGCGCTCCTGTGCTGCGACTGTATATACAACTCTGCAACGCAGATTGCAATACTTCTCCATGAAAAGCAGTTTACGACCAAGGTCGTCGTAGCTTTCGCCCCGCGCCAGCCGATCGACTTTCGCGGCGAAGAGTTCCTTGTGTTTCTCCGGCATCTCGGCGGTTCGGCTGACACGGCGCGGTCTCCACCGGCGCGCACTTAGGCGAGTTCAAGATGAAACGTACGGCCGACCGCCGCCGCGGCGCACTGCACGGTATTGAGTTGCACCCTGTCGTTTTCAGGATCCAGCAAGCGGTCCAACTGGGCGCGACTGGTCTTCATCCGCTTCGCCATTTCACTCTTGCTGATCCCCTGTTCGGTCATGGCCTGTTCGATCTGCCATACCAGCACACGTTTCATCGCGTGAGCGGTGACTTCGCCGTGGATGCCCTCCTCCTTCAAAAACTCGTCGAAGGACGAGCTAATGTGCTTGCTGGTCATTGTTCGATCTCCCTTGCCGTTTGCGGCCGATGTCCAAGTCCGGTGACGGCGTCTTTTGGGCCTTCTTCACAAAGGCATGAAGCAGAACCATCTGGCCATGCGCGGCACAAAAGATCACGCGGCCAATCCGGCCATGTGCGAGGTTGCTGCGCACTTCCCACAACCCGCCGCCGAGTGACCGGCATAACGGCATCCCGACTGGCCAACCGAACTCCACCGTGGCAATGTCAAAGCCAACCGTACTGCGCCTGGGCCGCAGTTTCGCCAAGTGCGCCCAGCGGCCCTCGCTGTTCGGAAGCACGCGTTTCTTGTGAGTGGCGCTCGTTGCCATGACCACGCCGATCGTCCTGCCTTGGCCGTTGCAAAGCCTCCTGGAGGCGGTAGCGCGGGCGGTGCTGCAGCCTGGCGGCCGGCCCCACATCGATTTCTCGCGACCGATCGGCGAGGCCGGACTGGTATCGCCGGATTCCGTGTCGTGGCGCGTGTTCAAGAACCCGCTTTCGCTGTTCATCGGCGGCGTCACCGCCGTGATCATGGAGCTTGCAGAACCGCGCGTGCGCACTGGGGTATGGGAGCATACGTCTTTCCGCCTGAATCCAATTCAACGACTGCATAGCACGGGGCTCGCTGCCATGGTGACGATCTACGGTTCGCGCACCGCGGCCGAGGCCATGATCGCCCGCGTTCGGCGGATACACGACCGGGTCGCAGGCGTGACATCGTCGGGCGAGACGTATTGCGCCAATGACCCCAACCTTCTGAACTGGGTTCAGGGCACGGCGGCATACGGCTTTGTGCAAGCTTATCACACCTATGTGCAGCAGCTCTCTGCATCGGAGCGTGACCGCTGTTATGCCGAGAGCGTCCCCGCCGCGCGCCTTTTCGGCGCCACAGGCGCACCGGGATCGGAAGCCGAGCTTGAAGCGCTTTTCAATGCGACAGCCGGACGGCTGGAGCGCTCGGCCATTGTGCTTGAATTTCTCGCCATCATGCGTTCGGCGCCTATCCTGCCGCTGCCGCTGAGGCCGGCACAATCCTTGCTGGTAGCGGCTGCCGTTGATCTGGTGCCCTGTTGGATGCAGGCCCTGTTGGGGCTCACCGGGAACGGCCTGCGCAGTTGGGAAGCTGAGGCGGTCCGGCAGGCAGGCGCTTTGGCGGATCGTCTCGTCATCGAAATCAACCCGGCCGTTCAGGCCTGCCGGCGGATGCGCCTTCCGGCGGACTATTTGTATGTCCGTCACAGCGCAGTCGGCGCCCCTCAATGATTGTCTTGTTCACGGATTTCGGCTTGCACGGCCCCTACACGGGTCAGGTGAAGGCTGTGTTGCACCAGATGGCGCCGGGCATCCCCGCGATCGATCTCTTCTCCGATGCGCCGGTCGGCAATCCCAATGCGTCGGCCGACCTGCTGGCGGCCTGCGCGGAGTGGTTCCCTGCGGGAACCGTCTTCCTCTGTGTCGTCGATCCAGGCGCCGGAGGAACGCGGCCGTCCGTCATCGTCGAGGCCGACGGTCGCTGGTATGTCGGCCCCGGCAACGGCCTGTTCGAGCTGATCCAGCGCCGCGCGGCTGAGGCGTTGAGCTGGGATATCGACTGGAAGCCAAAGCGCCTGTCTGCCAGCTTCCACGGGCGTGACCTCTTTGCCCCGGTCGCTGCCATGCTGGCACGCGGTGAGCCGCCGCCCGGCAAGCCGCGCCTGGATGAAGCAGATCGCCTGGCCGGAAGACCTCGCCGAGATCGTCTATATCGACCGTTTCGGCAATGCCATGACCGGCTTGAGGGCGGCCAGGCTGCCGGCAGGCGCAAGGCTCGCCGCAGCAGATCGAGTGCAGGAGGGCGCGACGACCTTCAGCACTCGGCCGCCGGGCACGGCCTTCTGGTACGAGAACTCGAACGGGCTTGCGGAGATTGCTGTCGATCAAGGGCGCGCGGACGGCGAGCTCGGTCTCGCGATCGGCAGTCCTGTGGAGATCGTCCTTTGAACGAAACCGGTTGTCCGTCACGGCGTTGATTGATTGCGATGCGCAAATCAACGAAACAAGGCCCGGACGCCGATGCGCCGAAGCTGCGAAAAGGCGACGACAAGGCGCGGGCGAAGACCGGCAACAAGCGCCTTGCCGAGCAGATTCGCAAGATTCTTGCCAAGCACTATGCGAGCAAATATCGGGCAAGGTGAAAGACACGATCGCTGCACCAGGAATGAGCACGAAGGGAGGTTGTCATGACCGATGGTATTGCTCAGAAAAACTGTACGCCCTGCCGCGGCGGCTTCGCTCCGCTAACGCAGGAGGCAGCCGAGGGCTATCTGTCCCAGACCCCTGGCTGGGAACTGGAGGAGGCGCACCTGCTACGCCGCAAATTCAAATTTGCGGACTTCTGTGAATCGCTCAGCTTCATCGACAAAGTTGCCCGTCTGGGGAACAAGAAGGGCATCATCCCGACATCTGCTTCGGCTGGGGTTATGCGGCGGTCTCGCTGCAGACTCACAAGATCAAGGGATTGCACGAGAACGACTTCATCATGGCGCGAACATCAACCTGCTCGCCGGTTCGTAGAGAGGCACTCGGCACCCCAACGACCGGAACGGGTCCAAAAGTTCGCATCGGCCGGTTAGCGCGATTTTCGGACACTCAAATCGTGGAGGCTGAGAGCGGTGCCGAAGAGGCTCGTTGATCAGCGATGGCGCAACATCTCCGCGAGTATTTCCTCGGCCGGGTGCGGCGAAATGCCAAGTTCTTCGAATCCGGGCATCTGCGGCGATGGCACGTTGTCGACCTGCATCAGTTCAACCTGATTCCGGGTGACGGGCGGACTCGCAAGCATTTCCGCGGCCCATGCCAGCGCGTGCCAAGCGGCAAATGGCACCGGGACTAGTATGGGTCGAAGACCGGCCTGGCGTGCAACGGCTCTGAGGAATTCCTCGTAAGTGTAGACGCGAGGACCGCCGCACTCATAGGTGATCGCATGCGTTTGCGTCCCCTGCAGCGCCCTTGCGGTCGCCTCTGCCACATCGCCCACATAGGCCGGCTGCAATCTCGTCAGGCCGCGACCGAACATCGGACAGATTGGAAGCCGGCGTAGAAGCCTGAGGATAGTGGTGAGAAACGCGTCATCCGGTCCGAACATCACGGTTGGGCGGATGATGATGGCGTCAGCAAAAGCGGCACGCACCTCCAGTTCGCCTTCGCCCCGCTTACGGATGTACAGCGACGGCGAGGCAACATCGGGACGGATTCCCGAAACGTGAGCGAGCCGTTCGACGCCAGCTCGGTGCGCTTGAGCCGCAACCCGCCGGGCCGACTCGACATGCACGGAATGAAAGGTCTCCTGTCCCCGTTCGACATAAAGACTGACCGCATTTACAACACCGCAGGCACCGGCAAGTGCATCGGCGATCGCCCGCTCATCGTGGATATCGGCTTCGACCGATTGAAGTTGCGGGTTGTCGGAACCAAACAATCTCTTGGCCCGTTCCGGATGTCTTGACGCAATCCGAACGAAAACCTCAGCATCGCGGAGATGCCGAACAACGCGGCGGCCGAGAAACCCGGTTCCACCGAACACGGTGACGACGCGATGGTTCATGGCAGCCATGGCTTGGACTTTGTCCGCTCATGTCGGCCGTCTCGACCCGGCGGTCCAGGTCATGTGGACGGACGTCTGCTGACCAATATCTGCCACCTCGGCTGCCTCGTACAGATTGGAATCGATCTTCTCCGCAACTGATCGAGAATGACCCACCCCTTGGGGAATCCGGCGTTGATGAGCCGATTGCAGCAGATCGCGATTCTGCCATTGGACGTCGTTGACAGTGCGCCGCACATCATGGCTGAGATGCAGGCCGATTGAGATGAAGCCAGCCGGGACGGTCGTCATGAGCCCCCTTACCCTTCAACTGAAGAGGCCAAGCAGCGGCCCTGCTCTGAGAACAGGATATCCAAGGAAAAGCAGGTCATACACAAGGCCAAGAAAGGCAAACCCATCCGCCAGGTCGCGGTAGTTCCTTTTCGGCTGGATCCAGGCGGGAAGGTCGAAGTGCTACTCATCACGTCGCGGACGACGAGACGCTTCACCGTCCCGAAAGGCTGGCCGATGAAGGGTAAGAGCGGCAGGAAGGCTGCGACAACGGAGGCGCGAGAAGAGGCAGGAGTCCTTGGCAACGCGCCGAGGAAACCCCTTGGGGCATACTCCTATTGGAAGCGCCTTTCCGATCGCGTTGGTTGTGAAGCGGCGTGTGCCTTCCATGTGCGGGGATGGTCGCCCTCAAACTGTCCTGATTTGCACTTATATGCAGAGCCGTGTGCATTTGTGCGGTATTGGAAAGAGATTGACCATGACTCAGGCCCAGTTCGCACACAACACCATGGTTTCCGGCTTTGTCGATAGCCTGCAGGAGCCGCGGACGCCCTATATCTCGCCGAAGCTTCTGTCGCAGGCGCTGGGCGTGAAGGTGGCCAACCTAGCCCAGTTAACGGGGGTTCACCGCAACACGCTTCGCAATCCCGCATCAGCGCGCCTGCAGGGCCGGATGCGCGAAATGGTAAAGGTGATTTCGGCCGCAACTGAACGCACCGGTGCCGTTGATAAGGCGATCTACTGGTACCGCGACGAACCTATCGCCGACTATGGCATCGCACGGCGGCCGAGCTTGTCGCCGAGGGTCAGGTCGAAGCAGTTCTGGTCTTCATCCGGGACCTTGAGAACGGGGCTCGCGGGTGAAAGTCGCCCGCGTCAGAACGGACGGGATCTTCCATAGGTGCCCCTTACAGCCCACCAACGGTGCAGCGCGGCGGTTGACAGCCTCGTCTGAACGGAGATCGCGTCGAGGTTCTTTATCTTTCGAACCGGCAGACGCCAAGCCCAACTCGGTGCTTCTCAAAACGCCGTCACCTGTTCATTAAAAACGTTATCCATTGTGTCTTCTCATCCGCATGACAGCTAACCCCAAAGGCAGGGCCTTTCAGACGAGCCCACCAGCGGCGACCGGCTTGTCGAGCCACCGCCGAAAAGCCCGTGTCTAAGTGACCCCTCGTGTGATGAGCTAGGACGACCTTCGATCTCCAGATAACCAAGGGCAAGACGAGGATGCTGAGAGGATCATCCACAGATCAAGTTCAAGAAAGATTGCTCCTCGCCCTGACAGCCTCTCCAGTAGGAAGTCGGGTCGTAGATTTGCTCGTTTAATGTTCTTCACATCGGTGTAAAAAATCGTCAAAAACAAAATCGATCTTTGCGTTGCTTCGTTTGAACAAACGCGTATCATAGGATTGGGGTTTATATCGGCTATGCGTACATACAGGACAATCGACCTTTGTTTATGAAATCCAGCATCGACCATCTCCCACCGTCAAAGCAGCGTGAGCTGACCAGGACGGTGGAGCTGCTACTTGAGGAATTCGACGACGCGGTAAAGGGCGGAACGGCCGATTTCAAGAAGCGCGGGCGCATTCTGAAGATCATACTCTTCGGATCCTATGCGCGCGGCGGCTGGGTCGACGAGCCGCATACCAAGAAGGGCTACCGTTCCGATTTCGATCTGCTGGTGGTGGTCAATAATCGAAAGCTGACGGACTTCGCCAGCTATTGGCAGCCTGCAGCTGATCGTTTGATGCGTGAGATCAATATGCCCGTCAGCTTCATCGTCCACTCTCGCCGGGAGGTGAACACGGCGCTCAGGGAAGGCCAGTACTTCTTCATCGACATTCGCCGCGAAGGAATTGTGCTCTACGAGCTTGATGACGAGCCGCTCGCTAACCCCATCCCGGCAAAGCCGGCCGACGCCCTCCGGCTAGCAACTGAATACCTCAATGACAGATTGCCACACGCTCGGGTGTTCGCAAAGACTGCGGGATTTCTCCTTCGGGAATCCAATCTCAAAGAAGCGGCCTTTCTTCTTCATCAGTCAATCGAACAGGCTTACGCAGCGTTGTTGCTCGTATTGACGAATTACAGCCCTGCATCGCACAACATCAAGTTTCTTCGAAGCCTTGCCGAGGACCAGTCCCAGCACCTGGCTGACGTTTGGCCTCGCGACCAGCAGCGATTCGTCGCCTGGTTCAACATAATCAAAGAGGCTTATGTGAAGGCGCGCTATTCGAAGCACTTTGAGATCACGAGAGAAGCTCTCGAGTGGCTCGCAGAGCGAGTTGACGATCTTATTGGTCGGATCGAACAAATCAGCCGATCCCGACTTGAAAAATTGAGAAACGAGGCAGGCACCGCAGTTCAGCGAGCCGGCTGAGGGCAAGCAGTCTCATTCCAGTGTGATGTCCGGAATTAAGTGGGGCCGCTGACGTCGTGTGCGAAGTCGTTTCGGCGCTCGTGTAGAAGCTTGAGCGCGTCGCTGCCGCACGACATGCCGCGAAGCATGGTCTCGATCCGAGGAAGACGAATGCTGTCCTCGCCGCTGGTAGCGGCAGCGCAGTTCTGGAGCAGGTGGCAAAGCGCGCGAAGGGAGGTGTTCTGAGCATAGGTGGCGATTGCCTCGTAGGCGTCGGCTCCCTCAACGTTGTGTTCGGCGCCTATCCTCTCGCAGTCCTCCCGCGTCGGCTGCCCGATCTCGAAACGCATGCCGATGCGGCTTTCGATCTGATCCACAGCGTGGGTATCACGCCTCGTCCCCGCTAACCGATGAGTGTTGCCGGCAAGCAGCAAAGCGAAACCGCAGTGCTCCTGAAGGTGCAGCAGCTCACGCAAAACAGTGGGTGTGAAGTTTTGATATTCGTCTACCAGCAGCGGACGCGTCGGGCCGTATCGGCAGCCCAGAAAGTTCATACAATCCTTCGCAAGGTCGTAGGTGTGCTTGCTGTCCTTTTGGACGCCGTAGGCGTCGTGCAGCATCAGGAACATCGGCCTGATAGCCTTGGTATGCTGCGCAACCTCACAATAGGCAGCTCCGCTTTGGGCGGCTATCCAGTTGAGCGCTACAGTCTTTCTGAGTCCGGCTTTGCCGACCACAAGCACCGGATATCGCATCTTGACCGCGGTGTCGAAGGCGGCGCGCACAGTGAGCGCAGCGCGAGTCTCAACAAACATCGTCATCCGACGATCCTCTTCACTAGGTCCATCTGAGCGGCTACGCGGCTGCTCGGCCTCACCAGCCGATCCTGGCCGCGTTCGGAAAACGACGACCCGCTGCTGCCGCACCATTTGCTCGACCGCCGCAGACTTCATCCCGTCGGGGTCGCCGAGCGCGACCGACGCCATTTCGAGATCATCCAGGCGCACACCCGTGAACAACTCGTCTTGTCCCGCTCGCTGCGCAACCCCAAGGGCGGCGTTCTGTCACCCAGCTCGCTCTGGCCTTCGGCAGAGATCGTGTACAAGCGCGATCGCATTCCGCAACATGCTTTCAGCGAAGCGGACCGGCTTTTGGCGAGACCCCGCGATGCCGGCCAACTCGCCCATGTTCGCCAAAGCCAGCTTTGCTGGTGCAACTGGCAACGGCCTTCGATATTGACGCTGCATGACGGCCTTTCGGGAGCCAATCATCCGGCGATAGAGAGAGCCTTGGCGCGGGTTCAGTCGACGACATCGCTCCAGAGGCTGTTGCGAGATCCGCTCGGGTTCGTCTGGCGTTACGCTCTTGGCGCTCTGTCCGGTTCCAATCCGATCCGCTGCAGCTCGGTGCGGCCTCATTTGGAGAACTGGTTCATGAGCTGATCAGCGGCGCGATCATAGCGCTCGAGCCGACGCCGGGATTTGCGCGCGCCAGCGCCGATGAGATCGAAGCCGCGATCGCCGATGCGTCGACGGCGATCCTGCACGCATGGCCACTACAGCGTTCCGTTCCGCCACCCATCCTGTGGCATACGGTGATTGAGGCCGCGCGTCGCACTGCCAGAGGCCTCGCCGCCGATGATCAGGTCAGATCCGATACGCGCAGTTGGACGGAGGTGCCGTTCGGGCAAGGGGGCGGCACCGGGGAAGGCGCGCCTTGGGACACGACGATCACGGTCCCGATCGAGCAGACTGGCCTGGTGTTCGGCGGTCGCATGGATCGGCTCGATATTCGCGCCACCGGCAACGGCGCTCGGATCACCGACTACAAGAGCGCGAAGCCGCCTCCGAGACATCAACGCATTGCGTTGGGCCAGGGGCGAGAGCTGCAGCGCGTGCTTTATGCGATCGCCGCCCGTGCGCTGCTGCCTGGAGTCAGGACCGTGGTGGCGCGCCTGGTCTATCTCGCCGACGATCCGGCAATCTTCGAGCTCAAGGGCGACGAGCTCGATGCGGTGGTCAGCGAGGCGGCGGGTTATCTATCGGCGGCCATGACAATCCTGCGCAGCGGCCGGATCGCGCCGCGTTGGGAGCAGGACGCCGATTACGACGATATGCGCCTCGCGCTTCCTTCCGATCGCGAGACTTATCTGCGCCGCAAGGCTTCAGAGTTCCGGGCAGCCAACCAGCCGCTCAACAAGCTCTGGAGTGCCTCGACATGACGCTCGCCGATCAGGAGGCCCGTTGCCGGGCCATGACCGATTTTTCCTCGATCCTGTTGGTCGAAGCGGCCGCGGGAACCTTCGGCGCAAGCATCCTGACGCCCAACCGATCCTTCCGTCCGCCGGCGCGCGGCCCGACATTGATTTCGTCCAGGCGGTCGACGATTTCGACCGGTGGCAGGCGAGCGCCGAACCTGACAAATGGCGTTCCGACATCGCGCACGAGTTGCGCGGGCTTGCGCAGCGATATCTTGACTGCCTCGCAAGCAAAGACAGTTTCCGAGCCCTGTGGCGCCTGTGCGATCCGGGAACCGGCCGTCTCTTCGAGCGCAAAGGCCTACAGCTGAAAACCTACGAGGAGGCTGCGCGGGGTTTCGGCACGTCGATCCGCATCATCTTGGCCCGAAGCGCTTGACTTCCATGGCCTTCCCTGCGTGGCTGCTGTGGCCGAAAACCTCGACCATCGCCCATTCGAAAGCGTCGAGCTCCGCCGGCGCGTGTTCTGAGCCGGCGGGCGTAGAGATAAATCATTCCGGCAAGGGCGTGCCGTTGGTGCACCACACCGCGGAGCTCGTTCACCATGGCCATGATCGGCCAAGGGGCAGTTCATCAATCATCTCGAGCAGTGCCGGTGGTCTTGCCCTCCACAAGGTCGGGACAGGCCCGCAGCAGGTCGCTGATGGCCCACAGTGACGTCTCGTCGATCATACGCGATGCTGATTGACGAGTGTCTTCCCCAGCCCGAGCGGCAGGCGGCTTTCGGGTCGCCCCTTTTTGCTGGCTACGAGTTCACGGCCGAGTTGAAGCCGTCCAGCTCCTCGCCGATCTCGACAAGGGCCTTTCTGACTGTCTCCTCAACTTCCTGTCGTTTCTTCGGCGGCATCAGGTCAAGGCCCTTCAGCATCGCCTCGCGCCAGTGCTGTCCCCTGCCCCACGCTTCCGAGAACGCTGTTGCAAGGTCGTCTTTGCGACGTGTGGCCTCCAGTGCCTCGACAAGGAGGCTGGCCTGATAGACGTCTTTTTCGCGCTTGGCGACGCCGTTTGCATCTGATTTTCTGCGAGACGCGACGATGAGCTTGTGAACTGCATAGCGTTCCGGCGACGGCACGGTTACAGGCACTCCCGACCGATGCAGCAACACAGCCCGGATGGGCTCGTGGATCAGGAAATCGAGAAAACGCAAGGGCTGCGCTGAAGCCCCGCCCAGTGCTGGCATCGGGCTGGCGTGGTCGATGTAGTCATCGGATCCCCGGTTCGGGGTAAGGAATTCGACCTTGTATCTCGTTGCATTCTCGAATTGCGTGGCGTTTCCGGGATCCGATCTGTGGGGGATCTCCCTGAAGGTTGGGTCAATCTCTCTCAAGATTTCCAAGATCGGCGGCAGGCTGTCTTCGACTGACGACGAGATCGAGTAGTGCTGCGCGAAATCGGCATCACCGGTTTGCAATGAAGCACCGGACAATCTTACGCCGAGATGTCCCGCATACGTCTGGAAGGCAACCGTACCGACGAGCACGCCTCTTAGGCGGAAGATTCCTGCTACTCCCATGGCTTCAACCACATCGCCAGTGAACCGGTCCGGTGCAGTCAGTCCTGCTTCGCGGGTCAGCGTGGAGACGAGTTTCCTTCGGCTGCGGAGGTCTTCCTTGATCTCTTGGAAGGCTTCAACGCGTTTCGCGATCTCGGGATCGTCGGAGGGGCCGACATACTTCCGCGTTTTCTTGGGTTGGGTTTCCTCAAAATACCAATAGTCCCGCCCCTTCACCGGAACCCGGACGAAATTTCCCGCCGTTGAGAAGTCGGTTTCGAAGGATGCATCAAGGCATCGCTGAACGAGTTCCGCATACATCGTGCGATAAACGAGGTCGACCGTCCTCATGCGCCGGCTCCGTTATAAGAAAAATGAGTTTGTCTTATAGCGGCATGAGCTCAAGAGTGGCAAGTGAGTTATAAGAAATCTGCAGATTTCTTATAACGCTGTCGCATCATGGGGTCGGAACAAGAGCAGTGCGAAATCGTACGTTAAGGCGAACGAAGCGGGAACTCTAGGCAGCCCGCCGCAGCCCAGCTGGAAGGCGAAGCGACCGGAAACCTTCCGGCAGATGCTGCTCGCTATCCCAGGTGTAGATGCCTGTCAGATTGATGTGCTCCCAGCTCAGCGGGGAGATGTGCTTGAGCAGATGATCCGGAATCTCGCGACGCACGTTGCGCAAGTGGGTGACGGCCCGTTCTATATTGATCGTGTTCCAGTGTACGATCGCACTGACGACGAGGTTGAGGCCGGAGGCGCGGAAGGCTTGGCTTTCGAACGATCGGTCACGGATTTCACCGCGCTCGTGGAAGAAGACGGCGCGCTTCAGCTTATGTGCCGCCTCACCCTTGTTGAGGCCGGCCTGGCAGCGCCGGCGTAGCGCTGGACTTGAGTACCATTCGATCATGAAGGCGATCGCTCGATCCGACCGAGTTCCCGTAGCGCCCTTGCGAGCTGGCTTTCCTTCGGAGATGCGGAAAGCTTCTTCAGGATCGTAGACGGCACCACGGATCGCGTCGTGATCGACGCCGCCAGATGGAGCAGATCGTCCCAATGGTCGAGAATCAGAGTTGTGTTAATTGGCGCCCCGATGTGGTTCGACAGCGCCGGATATGCAATCCGCTTCAAGGTTCTTAGGGCACGATCCCACGGCAGTTCCGATTTGCCGATGTTGCTTTGATCCTGTGACTACCTGGCCTCTGGCAGGATCAAGGTGAGCTGGATATAGGAAACGGAGCCATCGCTGTATCGGCTTCTGAGTGGGTTCACGGTTTCACAATCGGCCTGCCCTGATTCTATTGCGCCCGGCAGGGTAGGAGCCCCTATCTGGCCTCTATCCTTAGCGCAGTCAGCGTCTCCGGCGTGATCGTCCCGGTGACCTTCAGCGAATAGTCCGCCTGCATGCGCAGCAGCCCCGCCCTTAATTCAGGATTCATCTCGCCGTCCAGCTCGCCGGTGTAGTAGCCAAATGCGAGTAGTGCGAACTGGACCTCCTGGACGATCTCCTTGAACTTGTAGGCATTGCCCGGGAGCGTCTTGAGCGGCGCAGCCGTTGGAGCGATCGCGGGCGCCTGGTAGGTCGGCGCGGGCGTTGACGGAGCGCTATACAGCGGAGCCGGTTCGCTCGGCGCCGGCGGGTTGTAGGAATAGCCGCCCGTCGACGACCTGTGGCTCGAGTGCGAGCTATGGCTGCTATGGCTGCTGTGACTGCTATGTCCGGCGAGCGTGTACAGGTGGTCAAGCTTGAAGATGTCGAAGAGGGATTTCGTCTGTCCGGCATGTCCGTCCAACGTTGGCTTGGTCGGCAGCGCTTGCGCATTGACTGGCAGGAATCCCGCCGCGAGCAGCGACGGTATGGCGAAAAGCTGTTTCTTCATTGGACAATCCCCAACTTGCCGTATCCGTGGTTGGCCGGGTGCCACTCGAAAAATCCGCCGCACCGAGCCTTCAATGAGCATCCGTCGCATTCGTCTCGATAGGCGCGTTTCCAGTCCGAGATTGTGGATGGCGCCAGATGGCGGTACTGGCCCGGGACTGTGCAAAGCGGGAAATTGTAGAGCCAGGCATCTATCCCTCGGCTCCTGACGAGATCGAGAGAACGGCCGACGACGTCGAAGCCCTCCGAGCTGTCGTAGAAGAGCGTCTTCCAATTCATGCGGCCGAACCCAATGTTCTCCATCTGCATGATTGCCCATGTCCGAATGAACGGCAGAGTAGAGGCGATGAACCTTGCCAGTTGAGGCAGCCCATCAGCATTCGGGCGCATCAGCACGGTGCGGAGCTCTACCTGGGCACCTAGGCCGCACATGAGTGTGAGGTTCTCCAATAGCCGCCCATGCGCGCCGGCCTTCCCGACAATCTCGTCATGAACGGCGGGATTGCAGGAATAGAGCGGAATTCCCCAGACCACCCTTCTTCGATCAATAGGTCTTATCGCTCCGCAATCATCCGGATCGAAATGCTGGCCGTTGGTCAGGATGTGGAAGGATAGGTCAGCGCGAGCCTCCAAAACCCTCCTCAAGAGCTCGAAGAGCTGTGCCTTGAAAAGCGTCGGCTCGCCGCCGGAAATACCGATCGTCGCGCCTTCCGGGGCCAGCAACGCCGCCGTCTCGAAATACGGGAACAGGTCGACATGATGCTTCTTAGGCGGCTGGGAGCACATCAGGCATACCTGGTCGCACCGCTCCGTCACCAGGAAGGTGTTGTGCAGGGATGAACTGCGGATAAGGCGGTCCGCGGTTCCGCGCCGCGGGTTTACGAGCAGCACGTCTCCATCGACCTTGGCAGGATCGATGCCAAGAATTCGTATCGGACCGCCCTCGCCGACGTAGTGGGCGCCGTCCGGGCCGACGCGCTCCAGCGCCACGTCGAAAGGATTCAGTTGTTCAGTCTTTTGTTCGCGGCCGTCGGCCTCAAACGAGCGAAGCCGGACCACGAAAGGCTGGTCAGCGTTTGCCTCCACCTTGATGCGCAAGGGTATCATTGGTGTGTCGGCGCCATGCTGTCGTCCCAGCGGCCCACGCCGAGCCAGGCTGCCAGTGAGGCACGGGTGGGCTCGTCCTTGCTGTAAAGGACCTCAAAGACCTTGTCGAAGAGCGACAAGTGGCGGCCGCAGAACCATGTGTCAGGCCGCGGAACGTCAATCCGGCCATACCGGGAAATGTCGTCGATGACGTCAGTGCCGCAGAACGGCTGAAAGGCGCAGTGGACGCAATCCGGATCGAAGTGGTTGAGTGCCCCCGAATTGAGAACGTCGACCTTCGCCCGGTCGATTCCAGTTCCGACGTCACCAATGCTAAGATCGATGCGGCCGATCCTGGACAGCATCCGGGCTTCGTCGGTCGGGTAGAAGCGGCCGTCGTGATCGATCACGACATAGTCGGAGGCGAAGAGGTTCGGGTTGCGTATGTCGACGTGGTTATCGGCATCGAAGCGGAGCACGCGCTTCAGGCACTGGCTGAAGTAGTACTCTTCCATGAAGCGCCCGGTCCGATGGTTGCGGGCGATGAGAAGGTCGATGAATTCGGCATGAAGACGATTCCAGCGCGCGAGGACATTGTCGCCCTGCTGGATCTTTCTGGCGAATCCCTGGTGGTTTATCGGGCGCAGATAAACGGACCGGATTCCGTAATGCTCATAGTTGTCCAGGAGCGCGTTGAAATCCGGCGGGTCGGCGACATCCACCGTGGGCAGGGCCGAGATCTTCCCTTCCCGATAGCGGGAAACGGCTGTCTCGAGATTTCGAAAGAAGACATCGGTGACTGCACTGACGTGGGTCCGCTGACGCTCATGCGTCGCGCGGTCTCCGTCAAGCGACGTACTGATGAATGTATCGTCAGCATCCAGGAAGGCCCATTCACGCTCCTCCAGTGCTTGCAGGTTCGTGCAGACGACGAATTGGGACCGGGGAAACTTTCCGCGGCAGAAGTCCCGAACGGCTTCTAGGATATCAACCCGAAGCAAGGGCTCACCTCCCTGGAACTCGACCTTGATATCCGGACCTTCCAAGCCGTCGAGGAACGAAAGGACACCGGCGAGGGTCTCGTCCGACCAGTCGAATCCGCGAGCATTCTCGGCAGCCCTGGAGACCTGGCAATAACCGCAAGCGAGATTGCACCTAAGCGTCGGCACGAGGATGACGTAGTTCATTCTCGTCGGGCACGCCTGCCGCCTCGCCCACCTGTAGGCGAACGACGTCCACTGAAGGTCGAACTCCCGATCGAAACCGTGATTGCCTTCCCTAAGGAACGTTCCATCGAGTGTAGTCAGGCTGTCGGCGGCATACCGATCCAGGAAGCCGTGGGTTGACTTGAAGAATCCGCCTGCATCGTCGCAGAACAATACCGAACCGTCCGACATGTCGCGGAACTTCAGCGGCCAGACGTTCATCGGCTTGTGACCGCGGCGACGAGCGCCTGGCGCATAGTCAGAGTTTCGGCGTAGATTTTTTCACGATAGACAGCGTGCAGAACGTCTTTTCGAAACCGCTCTTCGGTGAGGTCGCTCGAACCTCGTATTGATATCCCGCCGTCGCGCCAGGCAAACCTGCACGCCGGGTAATGTACCTGAAGTCGAAGCATCGCCGAATTGACGTGCTTTTCAAATTGTGGCGAAACATCCACCACGAAGTCTAATTCAGCAGCTTTATGCAATTTTGTCATATCCCGCCCCGGGCGATAATGCGCGGGGCGGGATAAACAATCAACGGCATATTTGACAAAGCGCTTTCAGAATCGGCGTTAATTCCGACGTTTTTTGCACTCTTGCCTCCATCCCATACTTGCAAGGTCCGCTAGAATACCTCAAGGGTCAGCGTTCCAAAGGACGACGCCACAATGAGCTACCTGATGCTCCGCATCTCGATCGTGCTCACCCTGCTTCTGATGGCCGATGGCGTTGCCTTCGCGAGCGAGATCATCGGCAACGGTTAATCGAACGACGCGCAGGCGCGGCATACCAGCCGCGTTCCCTGCGCGTCAGGTCTATCTACTCCGTCCACGATAGGCGCATTTTTTGGCCGGGGCTACGCCGACAGCCCGAGAAGAACAGGCGGAATGAAAAGACTACAAGGAGGCGGCATTTCTCCTTCATCAATCAATCGAGCAAGCCTACGCGGCATTGTTGCTGGTGCTGACGAACTACAGCCCTGCCTCTCACAACATAAAATTTCTCCGGAGCCTCGCCGAAGACCAAGTCCAGGAACTTGCCGAAGCATGGCCTCGTGACCAACAGCGCTTCGTAGCGTGGTTCAACGTCCTCAATGAGGCTTATGTGAAAGCGCGTTATTCGCGGCACTTCGAAATCACGAATGAAGCACTTCAATGGCTCGCAGAACGCGTCTCAGATCTCATCGATCGGATTGGATCGATCTGCCGATCCCGACTTGAAAAATTGAGAAACGAGGCGGGTACCGCGGCTCAGCGAGCGGCACGCGAGTATAAATTCCAGACTGCCTTTTATGCGACTATTTCAGCACGAAGCATGAACATACGATGCGGCGTAAAACGATAGCGGACGTCAACTCGCTGGTTTGAAGCCTTTTGCGGCAAAGGGGACTAGTATGCGCCACCTGCGAATGGACTGGGCTTGGCAGGTTGACGCCCTGAACAACAACGGTGGCGCATTCATCTTCATCGCCGGCCACTGCATACGCCTGAGACAACATCATGGAGCAGCGAGCAACAGCATCCATCTTTGCAGGACGGGACAAGCCATTGCCGTCCTGTGAACCGGAACTCGGGAGCCGACGTTGAGCAATGGCGCAGACTACTCATTGCAGCACCGCGTGGGCAAAGCCCGCCACGTGAGTGGCTGCTCAATAAAGATTCCGACCGTACACTCTGGATTTTTTGGTGAAAGCATTGCGATATTCCTGCGGGCTCGTCTGGAAAACCGCTAGGAAGGCCCTGTAGTAGGCGGAGGGTGTCATAAAACCGCTAGCTAGGCCCGTCTCGCGGATGCTCATGGAGCTGTAGAGCAGCAGTTCCTTGGCGTGCTGAAGCCGCAAAGCGATGTACCTCTTCTTGGGACTGGTGTTCAGATGCCGCTGAAACAGGTACTGCAGCTCCCGAATGGAGATTCCGCACCTTGCGGCAACCGTTTCGATATCCAACGGACTTTCCACATTCTCTTGCATGATGCGTTGCGCGCGGTTCAATAGCGGGTTGGTCACAAACGGCTGAGGGTTGATGATCTCGCGCTGGCGTAGTTCGGCGGACCGAGGCGCGGTGTAGATCAGCTCATTGCCAACGAGGTGGTAGAGCGCATCTCCACACATGTGTCTCAACATAGCCATCGAATAGTCGAGGCTGGCGGCCTGTCCGGCGCATGTCGAGCGATTGCGATCGATCAAATAGAGCTGCTCGACGATGCGCGTGTTTGCGGAGAGTTCCTTCAGAGAGGCCATGGCGGTCCAATGGCAGGTCGCGTCGTAGCCGTCGAGCAACCCGGCCTCGGCCAGAAGCAGCGGCCCGGTGTCCATCCCACAAAGATGTGCTCCAGCAGCAGATTGCCTGCGAAGCCATCCGAACAATTTTCCCTTCGCCTCGTCGGCCACGTTGTATGAGACGAGCAAAATGACCAGGTCAAATTTCCGACCCTCGTCAAATGTCGCCGTCATGGGAAATGTAATGTCCATGCTGGCGGGTGGAGTAGCAGGGTCAGCCGACAAAAGATCTATGCTAAAGAGTGTCGATTTGCTCGACACGGACCGCCTTCCGGCAAACGTCACCGAACTCGTTCCTGCCCTCGATCGTCATCGTCCATTCCACCGCTATCGCTTTCCCTCCGAACAAAGCGACGCTGATGGACTACGCCGGCCTAACAACCCGCAATCGACCCCAGAGAAGTTACCGGTCTGGACTCTCCATGTGTTGTGCTCACCTTCGCGGCAGAGATAGGTCTCGCGCTGCGGTTGCACCCGAAGAACCCGCTTAACCTGTTAAAAAGCGCGCGAAGTGGCTTCTTGTTGGGGTTACAGCATGTAGAATTAGACAATTCTAATTAAATTGTTGACAACATGCGGAGCGAGGGCGCATTCTCCAACATCCGAGGGAGCTGTCGCCGCACGAAGAACGGCGCTTAGAATGGTCCTTAGCTGATCAGGACTTCTGGCAGAGATTAGCTCGGCAAGATTTTACTGTTGCAGAAAGAGACAAGACACGGCCTGCGTAGCACTGCTCGCGGGTGGATACTACTTGACCGTTCGTCGTGCGCCAACCTCCCCGAATTCACTATGTTGACAATGGACCGTCAAGGTCAAAGGGAGGATAACACATGGCGATCTCAATCAACGGAACGGCTGGTAATGATCATATAGATAAACGCGGCTTTTTTGATAATTTCAAAATAACGGCTGGCTCTGGTGACGACGTTGTCTATGGTGGCGGCGGAAACGACCAGATCGATGGCGGCTCAGATAATGATTTTCTTGACGGCGGAGGTGGGAGCGACACGCTCGTCGGCGGCTCTGGCAATGACACTCTCGCCTACACAATGGCCGAGAATGCCGGGGCGACGGACACCTATGACGGCGGGTCTGGTACAGCAGATAGACTGCGCCTGAACCTAAGTTACAACGAGTGGATCCGCGCTGATGTACAACAAGATTTGACTACTGCGCAAAATTTCATCCAGCCGCCTGGTGGGAAATCATTTCATTTCACGTCCTTTGATCTCACTGTTAAAAACATCGAGTACATGGACGTCTACGTGAACGGCGTCAAAATGAACCTCGCCGATCAGGCAGTTTCGCTAGCGGCCGACTCCATTTCGGCACCGGAGGATGGCGCCGGATCAGCAGTCAATCTACTGTCGAATGACAGCATCCCTGACCTGGTGAAGACGCTGACGTTCACACAGCCCCTCAATGGATCAGTGGCGTTGGTAACCGACTATTCCAATCCGAGCAACCCCATTGCCAACGCCATCTATACCTCTGATGGCGCTCACTGGCAGTATTTGGCAGCCGGCCAAATCGCCCATGACAGCTTTACGTATACTGTAACGGATGTTGATGGCGACCAGGCCACTCAAACCGTGACGGTGACCATAACGGGCCAAAATGACGGTCCGACGATCACCTCGAGCGGCGGCGGCAACACCGCCGCGATCTCGGTTGTCGAGAACACAACGGCGGTAACTACGGTCACGGCCACCGATCCGGATGCAGGGGACACGCTAACCTATTCGATCTCGGGTGGCTTGGATGGAAGCTTTTTCAACATCGACGCGCAAACGGGTGTTCTGACATGGAAGCAGGCCCCGGACTACGAGCGCCCGCTCGATCCGCCATATCCGGGAAGCCCCACGGCCCACGATGAGCTCTACGACGTTCGGGTTCGGGTAACCGACAGCGCCGGCAGCTTTGACGACCAGTTGATCACCGTCAATGTGACCGATGCCAACGAGGACAATGTTGCGCCGTCCGTGACGAGTTTCATAGCGACGGATCCGCTGGTGACGAACGGGGGGACGGTTCACTACACAGTTACGTTCTCTGAGGCAGTGACGGGCGTCGATGCCAGCCAGTTTGCGCTGGTCAGCTCGGTCGGCGTCAGCGGGGCCAGCATTGCAAGCGTGAGCGCAGTCGCCGGCAGCGGCGGCACCGCCTACACAGTCGCCGTTGACACCGGCTCGGGCGACGGCACTGTGCGACTCGACTTTGTCGGCGCCGCCGTCGCCGATCTCGCCGGCAACGTTCTGCCGGGCGGCAGCCTGCATCCGCAGGTGACGTACTCGGCAGCGGGAAGCGCTACCGTATGGGTAAGCACCGCTGATCTGAACGGCGACGGCCAGATCGATCTGGCGCTCGCTAATGCCGGCTCCGGAGCGGTCTCTGTTCTGCTCGGCAACGGCGACGGCAGCTTCGGCGCCGCCACCTCATATGCGGCAGGATCAGGTGCGGCGGCCATCTTTGTCGGCGACTTCAACGGCGATGCTGCTCCCGATCTTGCCGTGGCCAACAGCGGCACCAACACAATCTCCGTGCTGCTCGGCCAAGGTGATGGAACTTTCGCCGGCCAGACGACCTATGCGGCCGGTGCTGGACCCTACGGAATTTCCGGCAGCGATGTTAACGCAGACGGCAAGCTCGATATCCTGGTGCCGGATATCGCCAGCAACACCGTCTCGGTGCTGCTCGGCAACGGCGACGGCACTTTCCAGCCGAAGGTGGAATACGCGACCGGTGGATCGGGGACATCTTCGGTTGCCATTGGTGACCTCAATGCCGATGACAAGGTCGATCTCGCGGTCGCCAACACTTACAGCAATTCCGTTTCCGTGCTGCTGGGTAATGGCAACGGCACCTTCCAAGCGGCGACGAGCATCGCAGGCATAGACCAGGCCCGCGCGGTCGCGATTGCCGACGTCAACGGCGACGGCAAATCCGACCTGATCGTGACCGACGATGAATATAGCGGCTCGGCAACAATCTCTGTGCTGCTCGGGAACGGCGATGGCACCTTCCAGCCGCACACGACGTTTGCCGTTGGAGGAGCCAACCCGATCTCGCTGTCGGTCGACGACCTCAACGATGACGGCCGACTCGATGTCGTCGTGCAAGACCAGGGCAGCAACTCCGTCTCGGTGCTGTTCGGCAATGGTGACGGCACCTTCCAGGCACCGACACTCTATGCGGTCGGCGCGAACCCGGTCTGGGTCGCCACCAGCGACCTTAATGGCGACCAGCGGCCCGACATCGCCGTAACCAACGCCGACGATGGTACGGTATCTATCTTGCTCAACACTCCTCCGACCATCACCGGAGCAACCTACTCCATCGGTACAACGCCACCTGTTCCAGAAGTTGACCTGATTGTTGACGGCCAATTCGGGGGTGGAAGTATCTTCCGAGTCGGCGCAGACGGCAGCATTTCCAACACAGGAACGTTCCTCTCCAATGGCGGTCAGTGGAACTATGGCTCAGCGGTGGCGGACTTTAATGGGGATGGTAACGGCGACGTTTTCGTTTCTGGTGACAACGGCGCAGGCCACCTGTACTTCGGCGACGGCGCAGGAAGTTTCGCCGACTCAGGTAACTCGTTCCCGGGGAGCTTCCAGCGGGGAGCTTCGGTAGCCGATGTGGATAACGATGGTGACCAAGACCTTTTCGTTCGAAATGGAAGAAATGCCTCAATAATGTATATGAATGATGGCACAGGTCATTTTACGGCCGGCTACCAGTATTTTGACCTTGGCAGCAATGGGTTCTACCAAAACACCGTGGGATCAATGTTCGCAGACTTCAATGGTGATGGGTTTCAGGACCTCTACATACGTCGCGTACAGGATTCGGACCCCAACCCCCTTCCCGACAAAATACTGTTAAATGATGGGAACGGAAGTTTCACCGATTCTGGCGCCGTGCTGCCCGGTGGACTTGGCTACGAACAGGTCAGCGTTGGTGACGTAAATGGCGATGGGAGAGCGGATATTTTACGCGGCAAGGGTTCCGTCGCATCCGCACCAGAGCTGCTTCTAAATGATGGCACTGGTCAAAGCTTTACCCCATCATCGCAAGACTTCGGTCCCGGGTTCCATGGTGGTGTCTTGGCCGACCTGGATTCGAGTGGCACGTTGGATCTCTTTTTCTATAACAATGTAACCCAAGCAAGCGAGTGGTGGTCAAACGACGGAGCTGGAAACTTTTCGTTCGCCGGAGTCATCAAATCCAATGCGCAGGCCAACGCTGCTATTGATGTGAACCATGACGGAAAACCCGACATTCTTACCTACTACGCTAACACAAACACGTGGGGTGTCCTGATCAATGACGGCACGGCCCATTTCACGGAGGGCAATGGGACAGTCCAGTTCGGGGGCGGTCCCTCGGGGCTCGGACAATTTGTGGTAGACCCGATCATCCACGATCGCGTCGCCTGAAACTCAGGACAATGCGGAGAGCGGAGCGGTCCTTACACGAGGCCTAGTCTTAGTCTAGCTAGGGGGAGCCGATGAATAGCGTCTTGAGCCGAGCGGACGCGGCCGATCCACATTCGGCGGCCCAGGCGCTTGATTCTGGCCTCGCTGCCCTTGCCCTGGTCGCCGGCTACTACCGCATCGCCGCCGACATTCAACAGCTGCGCCATCAACTCGCGCTGACGGGGCGCTTCGCGGCGGCCGAGGATATTGTGCGCGGCGCCAATCGCCTGGAGCTGCGCTCGCGCATCCTGCGCGGCGTCACGGCCAAGCGCCTGGCCGCCGTTCCCTATCCTGCGATTCTTGGCTTGCGGAACGGGCGCTTCGGCATCCTGGCGGCGGGTTCGGCGAGGCGCCGCGCGCGGCTGATCGATCCTGTTGCGCCCATCGCCCACGAACTCGCGATCGAGGAGATCGCGGCGCTGTCGTCCGGCGAAGTGGTGCTCGTGACGCGTCGGCTTGGCGGCGCGGGGACCGATCCCAATACGTTCGGCTTCCGCTGGTTCCTGCCCTCGATCATGCGTTACCGGCGGCCTCTCGCCCAGGTCGTGGTCGCGTCGCTCTTCGTGCAGCTGTTCGCGCTCATCACGCCGGTGTTCTTCCAGCTCATCGTCGACAAGGTGCTGGTCCACAAGGGAGTGTCCACGCTCACCGTGCTGATCGTCGGCCTGGTGACGCTGGGACTGTTCGAGACGGTCCTGCAATTCCTGCGCACCTATACTTTGAGCCACACCACCAACCGGATGGATGTCGAGCTCGGCCGGCGCCTGTTCCATCACCTCTTCCGCCTGCCGCTCGCCTATTTCGAGACGCGCGCGACCGGCCAGACGGTCGCACGGGTGCGCGAACTCGAGACGATCCGCAACTTCCTGACCGGACAGGGGCTGACCTCGCTGCTCGACCTCGTCTTCACTCTGGTCTTCTTCGTCGTGATGTTCATCTATTCGCCGACGCTGACGATGGTCGTGCTCGGCACGATCCCCGTCTATCTCCTGATTGCGGTGCTGATCCGCCCGGTGCTTCGCGAGCAGATCAACGAGAAGTTCAACCGCAGCGCGCGCTCGCAGCAGTTTCTGGTGGAGTCGATCGTCGGAGCGCCGACCCTGAAGGCGGCAAGCGTCGAGCCGATGATGCAGGCGCAATGGGAGGAGCGGCTCGCTGCCTACGTCCGCACCTCGTTCGACGCCGGCGTCACCGGCTCGCTCGGCCAGAACCTCATCCAGTATGTGAGCAAGGTGACGACGGCGCTGATCCTGCTCTTCGGCGCCGAGGCGGTGATCAACGGCGCGATGACGGTCGGCGAGCTGATCGCCTTCAACATGATCGCCTCCCAGGTCGTTGCGCCTGTCCTTCGCCTCTCGCAGCTCTGGCAGGACTTCCAGCAAGTCCAGGTTTCGGTGGCGCGGCTCGGCGACATCCTGAACACGCCGCCGGAACCGGTGCCCCAGAACCTGTTGACGCTGCCGCCGCCGCGGGGCGAAATCGAAGTGCGCGGCGTATCACTGCGCTATCGGCCCGACGCGACCGAGGCCCTGCGCAACGTCACGTTGTCTATCGGCGCGGGCGAGGTCATCGGCTTCGTCGGCGCGTCGGGCTCGGGCAAGTCGACGCTGGTCAAGGTGGTACAACGGCTCTATTCGCCGCAGGCTGGGCAGGTGATGCTTGACGGCATCGATATCGCCCAGCTCCACCCAGGGTGGCTTCGCCGCCAGATCGGAGTCGTGCTGCAGGACAACATCCTTTTCAACCGGTCGATCCACGAAAACATCGCGCTCGGCGATCCCGCTTTGCCGCGGGCTTTGGTGATACAGGCGGCCAGGCTCGCCGGTGCCGACGAGTTCATCGCACAGATGCCGCAGGGCTATGACACGATTATCGAGGAGCGCGGCGCCAACCTCTCGGGGGGACAGCGCCAACGCATCGCCATCGCCCGCGCGCTTTCCACCAATCCGCGCATCCTCATCTTCGACGAAGCCACCTCGGCGCTCGACTACGAGAGCGAGCGCATTGTCCAGGAGAATATGCGCTCGATCGTGCGCGGCCGCACGGTACTGATTATCGCCCATCGCCTGGCGGCGGTGCGCCCGTGCACGCGCATCGTCGGAATGGAAAGGGGCGAGATCGTCGAGATCGGAAGCCATGAGGAACTCCTTGCGCGCGAAGGCGGCCTTTACGCTCGGCTCTGGGCGCTGCAGTCGGATCAAGCGAGGGTCGGGGCATGAACGAAAGAACGATACCGCCTCCCCTTCCGGTGCCGGTCGCCCGACCTGCGCCGGTCATCTCCGGTCGCGATCGCGAATTTCTGCCGGCGGCAATCGAAATCCTGGAAACGCCGGCGCCGCCGCTGCCCGTCGTGACGATGCTGACAATTTGCGCCTTCTTCGCTGCCGCGCTCGCCTGGTCGTTTTACGGCCGGCTCGACGTGCACGCGGTGGCGCCCGGCAAAATCGACACGGCCGGGCACGCCAAGGTGATCCAGCCGCTCGACCCCGGCAAGATCGCTGCAATACATGTCGAGAACGGACAGCGCGTGAGGGCGGGAGACCTGCTCCTGGAGATGGATCCCGCGGAACCCGCCGCGGAGCAAAACGCGCAAAGCGACGCGCTCAATGCCAACCTCGCCGAAAGCGCGCGCCGGCGCCTCGCCATCGCGACAGCGCGCGCCGTCCTGGACGGTCCTGCGAAGTCGGACGAGGCAAACGCTGGCGAGGTCATCGTCGCACAGCTGGCGCAAGCCGCCGCGGATCCCGAGCCACGAATCATTTGGAGCGTCGCGCTGCCGGAGGCGATCCGCCTGCGCGAGGCTTCAGTGCTGACGGCCGACCTCAACCAACTCATCGGCGCCTTGCAGAGTCGTGACAAGCAGATTTTGCAGAAGGCGGCGACACGTCAGCGCCTCGATATGAGCATAGCCTACCAGAACAAGTTGATCGAGACGCTGACGCGACTCGTCAGCACCCGCCAGGAGGCGCTCGATCGCGAAGTCGGCAGCAAGGTCAATCTCTACGACTCCACGCAGCAGCTGGAGAAATCGCAATCGTCGCTGGCCTCGGACGAGGGGCAACTGATCGAGGCCGACGCCGCGCTGAAAGAGCTAACGAGCGAGAAGATCATGACGCTCCTGCAATTCATAGCCGATAACGAGAACAAGCTCGCCGACGCCGGACGCAAGGTGGACGAAGCCAAACAGGCGGTTATCAAAGCGGGCGCGCGCCTCGCGCGCACCAAGCTCTATTCGCCGGCCGATGGCATCGCGCAACAGATCGCCGTGACCACGGTCGGCCAAGTCGTGACCACAGGGCAGCAGCTCCTCGTCGTGGCGCCCACGGCGGGCGCGCTGCAGGTTGAGGCGCTCGTCGCCAACCTTGACATCGGCTTTGTCAAGCCCGGCCAGACCGCGGTGATCAAGGTCGATACCTTCCCCTTCACCCGTTTCGGCGTGCTGCACGGGACAGTGACGCGCATCGCTTCCGAAGCGGTCGAGGAGCAGGAGGCCAAGCGTGGCCTCGCCAATGCGGCAGCCTCCGCCAATACGACCAACACCGCGCCCACCAGTCAGGCTGGACAGCCCCAGAGCTTCGTCTTCCCGGTCACCATCGCGATCGAGGAACAGGCGATGAACATAAACGGAGGAATGGTCCCTCTGACTTCGGGCATGACGGTGACCGTGGAAATCAAGACCGACAGCCGCCGCGTGATCGACTACCTGCTCTCGCCGCTAGCCAAGGTTGCTTCGGAGGCGCTCAGGGAGAAATGACGCGATGGTGTATTTATTATGGGCCCTCCCGTCATTCATAAGGATTGCCGCTTGGGCCGACCATGGTCGAACTAGGCCCTGCTAGTTTGTCGCGGGGGAAACATAGCCGATCGCATTTTGAGCCTTCATGAACTTTTCATAGCCGATCGCATGCCATGAGGGTGCGCGCCGGGCACTTCCGATGTGCCGCCTCAAAGCAAAAAATGGATACGCCATCGAAGCTAGGCGCGTGCCATCACAATGATCGCATCGCGTGTTGTCGGCGCGCCGCGTCGGACTTGATCGTTTCAACGACTGCTTCGCTGCCCTGATTGATTGGTCATCTCGACCAGCCGCGCGCTTCTCGGCAGAGGCGAGCTCGCCTTCGAGCCACAGCGCGGCGGCCGCGTCAGCGAAGTGGGAGCGTTGCAAAAAGCCGTCGCGGACCGGGCTTTTGTGCACGCGCTCGTCGAGGCGAGCCAAAAGGTCTTCGGCGCATGCGAGCGGCCCGATTAGGACCTTCAGGGGCAGGCTGGCAAGATCATAAGCCATTGATTCGATTGTACGTCATCCACGAAACAGAAGTTATCTTGGGTTTTACTTCCGTCACAGGCGATATCCTCGATGATAAAAGTCAGTATCGATAAATTATCTCTTATCGATACTTACAATAGTCTGTTGATTCGGCTCTTAACCGCAAATCTCGAGCGATTACTCGGCGTGAACCTCATCGCCATCCCCGGCTTGGACCACCGGCTAGAGATTGCCGGTGACGTTCTGAGAAGCCAAGGGTCTCGACGCTTGTCCTTCTGGGAGCCGCTCCCGACCTGGCGCTACTCGACGGGCGCATCTTAGCAGTCGTTACCAGAGCCGACGAGTTTTCGACCGATCACTTTGCCTATCTCAAACGGCTCGGAAAGGCGATGCCCGGTTCGCAGACCGTCTATTATCTTGAGAATGTTGGTCAGGCTGGCGAGGGAGAATTCGTGCAGTTTCCGGTCATTGGAGCATCGCCGACCGCCGGCATTCCGGTTGTCGAACAGATCTGGAAGGTTCTCGGAACGCTCTTCTAGGTACATGCCGCCCACGCGCCCAAACGTCTGTTCACTTGCTATGCGTTGAAATGTGCATATATTGTGCGTATGAGAGGTCGGAGAATTGTCATGGCCCAGGCACAGCTAGCACATTCCACGGTTATCTCGGGCTTTGTCGACAGCCTGCAGGAGCCGCGCACTCCTTATATCTCGCCGAAGCGCCTGTCGCAGGCGCTGGGCGTGAAAGTTGCCAATCTGGCGCAATTGACCGGCGTCCACCGCAACACGCTCCGCAACCCGTCATCGGAGCGCCTGCAGGGCCGGATGCGCGAGATGGTGAAGGTGATCTCGGCGGCAACGGAGCTCACCGGCGACGTGGACAAGGCAATCTACTGGTATCGCAATGAACCGATCGCCGATTATGGCCATCGCACGGCGGCCGAGCTCGTCGCGGACGGCCAGGTCGAAGCAGTCCTGGCCTTTATCCGGGATCTCGAGAACGGGGCGCGCGGGTGAAGGTCACCCGCGTCGGGCCGGACGAGATCTTCCATCGCTATCTGACACCCAAATGGGCCTTCCTGCCCACCAGCGGTGCAGGCGCGGCGATCGACGGCGGGCGCTTCAACCGGCCAGGCGTCGAAGCGCTTTACCTGTCCCGCGCTCCTCAGACAGCGTTGGAGGAATACAAGCAGGGTGCCAGCATCGTCCCGCCAGCCACTCTTGCCGCTTACAAGATCACGCTCGCCGAGGTGGCCGACCTTTCGCAGGGATTCGACCCGGACATCTGGGACGGTGCCTGGCGGGAATGGGATTGTGCCTGGCGCAAGATCGCTCGCATCGACAAGAAAATCCCGCCGTCGTGGAAACTTGCGGACATGGTCATCACCGCCGGGCTTCGCGGCATTCTGTTTCCGTCGCTGCGTCATGCCGGCGGCACTAATCTGGTGATCTTTCCAGCCAACCTTGTCGACGGCGATCACGTCGCGGTTCACGATCCCGATCACCGACTACCGCACGACCAGTCGTCCTGGTCCTTGAGTCATTGACCGTCTCTGGCATCGCAAGGCGACAAACGCCCGCTCACGACACCTGCTCTTCGACGACATCGTCCTCGCCCTCACTATTAGCCAACCCGGCCGGAATATCCCCGGCCAAAAGCTTCTCCTTCGACAGCAGCCCGGCGTCCTCGAGCGCTTCGAAATCCGGCAGCTGGCGCAGCGTGTCGAGCCCGAACTGCGACAGAAAATTCTTCGTCGTCACATAGGTGTAGGGCGCGCCCGGCCGCGGACTGCGCGGCCCCGAGGCGATCAGCTCCTGCCCGCGCAGCACGCCGATCAGGTCGCGTGACACCTCCTTGCCGAAAAAGCTCGACAGTTCCGCGCGCGTGATCGGCTGGAAATAGGCAATGCACATCAAAACAAGCGCCTCGGATTGCGACAGCTCTTTTGCACCCTCGCCCGCTGCCGTGCCGAAGGCGACGTGGATGGCGTCGCCAAAAACCTTTTTGGTCCGGTGCTGCCAGCCGCCGGCGACCGCCACCAGCTCGTAGGGGCGGCCGGCGAGCTCGGCGCGGATGTCGTCGATGACCAGCTCGAGATTGCAGTCTTTGCCCACCACCCGCGCCAGCACCTCGCGCGGGACGGGCTCGCTTGCGGCAAAGATCACCGCTTCGACGCGACCCATCCACTCGCGCCAGCGCAGTTCCGGCGGCAAGTGCTCGAGCTCAGTGTCAAGCAGGGCCGGCTGATCGTTCGGCTTGCGGCGGGCGGACGCTTCGCTCATCGCTAGAGCCCAAACAGCCGGAAGGTGGGGCGGCCCGACAGCTCGCGCACGACACCGAGGTGTTGCAGCCGCTCGAACAGGCGTCGCGCCGCGAAACGCGACAGTTTTTTGGTCGTCAGCGTGCCCGGCACAGCGTCTTCATTCAGGAGCAAGAAAATCACGTCGCCGGCGCCTTTCGCGCGCAGCTTTGGCGCCACCGCGAGGAGATTTTCGGCGCGGCGCGACAACTCCGTGGCCAGCCGGCAGGCATCAGCCGCCGCCTGCGCCAGCGCCACGCAGATCGCCACTTCAAACCCCTCTTCTCCCGGCCGGATCCTTTTGCCGCGCGCGTCCGTCGACCGAAATGCCGGCCCAAAGGCCTGGGCCATCAGGAGCGGCAGCGGCCGCGGCCAGCCCAGGCTGTGCGCCAGCACCAGATCGGCCAGCCACCAGGCCGCCAGCTCGAAGTCGGGCCGGATGGCGACGATTTGAGCGGCGATCGCCGCGGCGGCGAATGGCGCCGGCCGCTGCGACCCCGCCAGCTTTTCGATCTCCGTGCAGAGGGTGGCGAGTGCGGCGGCATCCCAATGGAGGCCAAGCTGGCCGACGATCTTGTCGAGCCGATCGGCGCTGGCAACGGGCGGTTGCAGCGCGAGCTGCCGCCAAGCGGAAAAAATGGCGCCGGCGGGCCCGGGATCGGCGCCGGCCGGGCACAGCTGCCAGGCATCGCGCAGGGCGGCTGCGTCCTCGGCGCGGCCGGCCAGCCGCATGCTGGCGGCGGCACAGCGAAGTGCCAGCCGCTGGCGCCACGCGCCGGCCCAGGCGGGCTGCGCGCGGGCGAGGCTGTCGAGCGCCCCCAACGCGGCGCCGGCCTGGAAGGCGGCTTCGGCATCGCTCGGCGCACCGCCCAGGGCGAGCGCCCAGGCCGGAACGATCGGCGGCGCGGTAGGGCTGGCGGTCATGGGATCGAGGCGAATCATGCTTTTGAGGGTAAAATGCCGGTGCGCTTTATGCCATCGTTTTCGCGACAAAACGCACAGCCTGTCAGTGCAATAAAACGAATGATAATGTTGCATTATCATTCGTTTTGTTCTTTATAGAGGAAATGGCCTCTCTCGTCGATCAAAACCCTAAAAATCGTACTCGGCATCGCTCCCCTCGACCACAGAGAAGGGCCGCAGATGTCGTGCATTCCGGCGTTGGGTAGAGTATATAGGCTGAAGGTAGACAATTAGGAACCAAGGTACCCGCATATGGCCCTCAGCATCAAGGATCGGGAAACGGAACTTCTGGCTCGCGAGCTCGCCCAGCGCACGGGTGAGACCATTACTGTTGCCACCAAGCGAGCGCTCGAGGAGCGACTGAAGAGGACAGGCTCTGATGCGCGCAAGGCAGCGCTGCTGGAGGATCTGGAGGCAATTCGCAAGCGCTTGAACGCGCTGCCGGTTCTCGACGATCGAACGCCCGATGAGATCATCGGCTATGACGAGAACGGAATTCCATCCTGATGGTCATCGATACGTCGGTTATCGCCGCAATCGCGTTCAATGAGCCGGAAGCCAGCGGTCTCCACGAGAAAATTGCCGACGATCCTGTGCGCCTGATATCGGCTGCGACGGTGCTTGAGGCAGCCATGGTCATCGAGGCGCGCCTCGGAGAAGCAGGCGGAGCGGATCTTGACCTTTGGCTGCACAAAGCGGAGGTGGGCATCGTGGCTGTGACCGCAGAGCACGCAGACCAGGCCCGCCGCGCCTGGCGCCGCTTTGGCAAGGGACGGCATCCAGCGGCGCTCAATTACGGCGACTGCTTCTCTTATGCCCTGGCCAAACTCTCCGGCGAACCGCTTCTTTTCAAGGGCGATGATTTCTCCCGAACGGACATCAAGGCTGCATGAGGATGGCTGACGACGGTCACGGATCATCGGCTTCCGGCGACGACGACATGCCCGACATCGTCGACGTCGTCATGGAGATGGGCCGCGCGCCGGAGGATCTCTCAGCCGACGCCCCCTCCCCTCCCCTTCCGGCCGTCCGACCCGGGCCGCGCGTTTCGGAGCATCTGGAGCGCCTGGCTGACCGCGCCCAGAACTATGTCGAGGCAGCAAGCTCGGCCAATACGCGGCGCGCCTATGCGGCCGACTGGAAGCATTTTGGGAGCTGGTGCCGCCGCCAGGGCATTGAGGTGTTTCCGCCTGATCCGCAGGTCATCGGGCTTTATATCACCGCCTGCGCGTCAGGTGCCGTCACGGGCGACAAGAGGCCGAACTCCGTGTCCACGATTGAACGCCGTCTGTCCTCGCTGACCTGGAATTATGCGCAACGTGGCCAGGCGCTCGACCGCAAGGACCGCCATATCGCGACTGTGATGGCCGGCATCCGCAACACCCACGCCGCGCCGCCCCGCCAGAAGGAGGCGGTGCTGCCCGAGGATCTGATCGCCATGCTGGAAACGCTCGACCGCGGAACCTTACGCGGCTTGCGCGACCGCGCCATGCTCCTTCTCGGCTTTACCGGCGGCCTGCGTCGCTCTGAGGTCGTCGGCCTGGATTGCGGCCGCGATCAAACCGAGGATTCTTCCGGCTGGATTGAGATTCTGGAAAAAGGCCTGCTGATCACATTGCGGGGAAAAACCGGCTGGCGTGAGGTCGAAATCGGCCGTGGTTCCTCCGACGCCACCTGCCCGGTTGTTGCCGTGCAAATCTGGCTGAAACTTGCTCGCATCGCCCATGGTCCCCTCTTCCGGCGCGTTACTGGCCAGGGCAAGGCCGTCGGCAGCAATCGCCTGAACGACCAGGAGGTCGCCCGACTTGTAAAGCGGACCGCCCTCGCCGCCGGCGTGCGTGGCGACTTGCCGGAAGGTCAGCGCGGAAAACTCTTTGCCGGCCATTCGCTTCGCGCCGGGCTGGCCTCCTCGGCCGAGGTCGACGAGCGCCATGTGCAAAAGCAACTTGGCCATGCTTCGGCCGAGATGACCCGAAAATATCAGCGACGGCGCGATCGGTTTCGGGTCAACCTCACCAAGGCGTCGGGGCTCTGAAAAGCCCCCTCCCCTCTTCCGGAAGACAAGGCCGCGGTGAAAAGCCGGCGCGTGGTCGCCTGTCGGCCGCGGCGCTCACTTGGAACGCGGCTCGCTTGCGTGCGGCTTGCTTGCCACAACCTCGCCGCGGACCAATGGCGCTTTCCGCCCCATCGCGAACGAGCTCTTGGATTCGTGCCCCTATGCTTTCGGTGTGATCAGCCGCACAGATGGAAAATATGTGAGATATCGTCCGGAATCGCGCGTAAGCAATGGAAGTTGGCCGACAGCCGCATGGGTACCAATGAAGAAGTCAGGCGACACGCCGGTCCGCCATAGCGGACTGCCAGCTCCGCGTAGATCATATCATTGATTGGCAGCGGCCCGTCGAGACTTGCCGCCTCAAGCTGAGCAACGGACCAGTCCGCCCAGTTCGGATCGTCCGTGACAAGATCAAGCAAAACATTGGTGTCGACCAGCGTCACGCTTCACCACGCGTCAGTGCCATGATCGCAGCGGTGTCGAGACCTTCACCGGCCTGGCCTCGCAATCTTGCAAAACGGCTAGGCTGTTTCTTGTCAGCTCGAGCAAGCACCACGCTGCCATCCGCGGCGCGATGGAATTCGACCCTGCTCCCGGGAACGATCCCCAAAAGATCCCGGACGGGTTTAGGGATCGTCACCTATCCCTTTGCTGTGACCGTAACGGTCATGTCTAGTCCTCGGTAAATGCCAGATTTCTTGAAGGTTTTTGCCTTGTCGACCGGATTTCAATCGTCGCTGCGCGCCAGTAAAAACGCCGTCCCCTATCCCTACCGCCAGGACAGCTGGTCTTTCGGCAATCGGCCGCTCGGATCGAATACGGTCACCTTGTGCGGCAGATCTGGCCCCCAGTCCCAAAGCACGAGATTGCGATCCTCCGCTTCAGCGCCCGGCGCAAAGCTCTGCACTAGAATGCCGGCAATGCCTTGAGACAGCAGGCGGTCATGGACACCCCACGAAGCCGGGCGTTTCCCGTCGCTGAGCGTGGTCGCCCAGGCGCAAGACATCTCATCGAGGGTGACGGACGCTTCTCCCCTCCCCTTCTCGGTTGTCAGGTCCACAATAGCCCCGCAATCGACCTCGTAGGAGCACAACACGCACGGATCGATCCGATACGCGAAGCCTTGATTGGCTTCCTTCACCGCCGTCATGACGGTCAGGGCCAGGTAAAGCGCCTGGACACCTTTGGGATTAAAGCGCGCGCCCCTGGTTGCGGCTCCCTCCCCGGATGTCGGCCTGAAGGCCCAACGTGGATCATGCGCCCTGTAGCAGGTTCCGACGAACCTCACGCAAAGCCGCCAAGAGCCATATGATCGAGATAGTCGCGAACGGCGCCGGCCTTGCCCTCCTTCACAAGCGCTTCAGCCGTACGCCCGCCGAATGCCGGAAGCGGCTGGGCTCGGTACCAGGCCATTGCCTGTTCCTTTCCGCCGGCCCAATCCGCGACACGACTTATGATTTCGAGCATTTCACGCAGGCGTCCCTGCGTCTTGACCGTGCGGCTTCGTTCCAATCGATAGAGCGTTTCGCGAGCCAGGCCCGCGGTCTCGGCCAGTTGCCCCTTGGACATTCCAAAGCCGTCCGCCACCTGGTCGATGCCGATTTTCCCGGCCTGGTCCATATAGGACAAAACCAAGGGTTCCATCTGCCCAGGTGCCTTGAGAGCCTGACTCATGAAGTCCACCGTCGCCACATCAATGGCCGCATTTATTGTACAAAAAATATGCCACCTTTCCCCCAATTTCAAGCGCCGGACGTCCTGGGCGGTTCGGTGCGCTCATCCTGTCATCCTCATGGTTGCCCCATTCGCCCTCAGTGCCGCCATCAGCATCGGCCCAACCGAAAACTGCCCTGCCCGCGCCTTCTCGGTCAGCACCCGCAGATATCCGCCGGCGGAATTGATGTGCTGGGCCCGTTGCAGGATACAGCCGATCACCACGGCGGCGGTCTCCTGGCCCATCGTGTGGCAGGCCTCCTCATAGGCCGACGGTGAGATCCCCAGATATCCGCGGACCTGGGCCGCCGTGATCATGAAATCGCGCCAACTGCCTATCCCCGCCACGGCATAATCGAGCATGTCCGGGCACGCCTTCAGCACCAGGCCAAGCGGGTAGGCTTTCGGCTTGTCGTTCCGCCCGATTGCTGGCTCGGCCGGCGCCATGCTTTCTTCCAAAGCAGGTTCAAATTCAAAGATAGAGTCGGTGTTTGAATCAGATTGCTGCCGCTCACTATGAGACTCATTGGCGCTCTGATTTGTGGAATTCATGAAGCTTTCCAGCATCCTATCGACTTCCTCGCGCAACGCGGCCATGTCGGCCACGATCGGCTCGAGATCGCGAAGGTCAGCGCGCCGTGGAATCGTGTCAACAATCGCCCTGAAGCGTCGCCAGATAGCTCCCCAGTCGCCCGTAGCGCCCTCCTCCACCGCCGCCTCGATCAGCTTCTGGATGTCGCGCCGCTGCAGGGTAAGGCGCTCGCGCATCAACCTCAGTGCCCGTCCTTCAGCCAGTACGCGCTCGGCGGCGAGGCGTATTTCATCAGCGCGCACCAGCAGGGGCGCCAGGGAAAAGCCGAAGGCTTCGTCGATCGCGCCATCCTTGCCTTTGCGAGCGTAGCGCTTGCCATTGGGGCTGTCGCGGCGAATGACAAGCCCGCAAGCGACCAGAGCCGCCAGGTTGCGCCTGAGCGTCGCGCCGGCCATTCCATGGGCACGCAAGGACAGTTGCGCGTTCGACGGGAACACCATGAGCCCGTTTTCCTCGCTCAACTCGCTGTCCGGATAGAACGACAGCAGCCCGTTCAGAACCGCCAGGGCGCGATCGCCAACACCTATGATGGTCTTGCCTTCGCAAAGCCAGCGATAGACCTGCCACTTGTCTACGCTGGCGCCTTGAGGAATTTCGCGCGTGCCGTTGCTGGCCTGCAGCAAGGCAAGCGTCATTGTTCGCCCACCGAAGGGCGTCACTCCCAGTCCCATTCTCATTGCCTTTGGCTAGGCAAAAGATCTCCGCTCGCCGAAACGGCGCCTAAAGCACTTGACAGTGATTCGCGGAAATGGGATTCTCAGAGTGCTTAGTTCAGAGAAAGGCTTCCGCGGCGGCAACGCTCGGGGGCTTTTTTCTTTTGCGGGTTCAGTCTCCTGTCTTGTTTTCGGCTTCCGACGCCCGGAAAGATTCGAAAAGCTCTCCGAGCCTGCCGGCAATGAATGCACCGAACGCTGACGCGTCCTTGGATTTCAGGGCGAGCGTAAACACTTTGCCGTTATCGGTGATCCTTGCCTTCACGGAATTGTCCTTCGGCGCCCAGGTGGTTTCCCGTGCTCGCGCCGGCGACGGTCTCGCCGTTTTGCCCGACGCTGCCAGGACATCAAAGAGCTGATTGAAGCGCGCATCGCTGTCGACCTGGCTGAAGGCATCGGTCTGGACAAATATCCTTGCCTTGGCGGAATTTGCCGGATGCTCCATGAGCTTGGCCAGCTGCCACCAGCGATCACGGCCAATCCCCTTGGCGGCGCCGATTGCCAGGATAATGTCTTCGGAAATGTTGTTCGAAACCGACCGCATCTTTGAAAACGTGGTGTCATCGAGCGTCAATGCCGACTTCACGACTTCCGGTGAGTGTCCGCTCTTGAGAATACGCTCACTGAAAAGCGTGCGCTCGATGAACGACAGGTTGGCTCTCGCGGCATTTTCCTGGCCTTGAGCGATCACATGGTCCTGATCGACCATTTGCTTGACGACGGCGCGAACAGGCCTACCCAGCGCACGGGCGACCTTGACGCGCCGATGCCCAAACACCGTTTGATAACGTCCTGACGACGACGGGTGTGGCCTCACCAGGATAGGAGAATCCTGACCCCGTTCGCGGATTGCCTGCACCAGTTCGGAGAATTCGCCGTCGTCGTCCCCGATGCGGTCCGATACGAACGACGTGTCGATCAGATCCGGATCGAGCTCGACGACCGAACTCTTCGACAGCTCTTCGAACGACTGGATGATGGAACGCGACGCACCACGCACCGCGTAGCTCGACACGTCCTTGTCTTGCTGCGCCGCAGCTGCGGAGCCCATGACGCTGCCAAATATGTCCTTGCGTGCCATTCAACCATTCCCGAAATCAGCTAGAGAGCTGATTTTGTGGACAAAAAAGCGCATTTTTACCGCAGTAAAAACAAGCCGCCATCACACCCTGCCCCAGGCGCGATGGACAAGAGAGACGATCTCGGCGTTGACCGCATCGAGTGACTCCATCGCCCGATCGTAGGTCGAGCGAGTGAACGCCGATTTCTCGACTTCATAGAGTGTCTGCTTGGTCAGGCCCGCATCCGATATCGCCGTCGACTTCAACATCGGGTGATCGAGGATCTGGCCGGCAAGCATTGACTGCATGAAGCCCACCATCTGAGCCTGCGGGATGTCCGTCGGTTCGTATCGCGTGATCAGGTAACGGAACCAGTCGAGCTGGATTTCAGCGCCCGCCCCTTTGATCGTCTTCAGGATCCCACCGAGCATCAGCAGAAACTGGCTCATGGACATGAGGTCGAGCATTTGCGGATGCACGGTGATCAGCACCGACGTTGCGGCCGACATGGCGGTCAAGGTCAGATATCCGAGCTGCGGCGGACAATCGACGACCACGACATCGTAACGATCGTCAACGTCCGCCAGCGCCTTGGCTATCCGCAGGAAGAACTGCCGGCCGGCATTGGACGATTTGTCCTGCATGGCAAGCGGCGTGTCGTATTCGTATTCCTGAAGCTCCAGATTGGCCGCGACGATGTCCAGGCCAGGGAAGTTCGTTGGGACGATGACGTCGGCTATCGACCTACGTTCTTCATCGTATCGTATCGCCTCATAGAGCGAGAGGTTGCGATCGAGTTCCGGCTGGAAGCCGTGGAGTGCCGACAACGAAGCTTGCGGATCCAAGTCGATGGCCAAGACCCTGTGGCCGGTCAGTGCCAGATGCTGGGCGAGGTGGGCCGCCGTCGTGGTCTTGCCGCTGCCACCCTTGAAATTGACAACCGCGATAACCTGCAGCTTGTCCCCCGGCTTGCGGTGGGGGACATATTTCTTCACATCGGTCCTGCCGTGGCGATCGAGAAAATGGCGAAGCTCCAGCATCTGTGCGGCAGTGTACGAGCGCCGGCCCGATGCTGCTTGATCGGGCAGGGGGCCCTTGCCTTCGAGATGGAGCCGTTTCAGATTGTTCTGCGAAACGCCAAGGTAGTGCGCAACCTCGGCCATCGAAAACGGACGCAGGGTTTTCGTCGCATTGGGGGGAAATTTCTCCATGCGCAGCTGATTGAGCCTGCGCGAAATTTCGGCCCCATGCTCGAGGATCTTGTCGTCGAACTCGAAGACAGGAAGTCGCATGGCGATATTCATTCTTTTCGAAACCTGAATTGGCGCTTTTTGGAGACAAAGTACCCAACAACCGCCATTAAGCTCCGATTCGGCCGCAGCAGCAAGAAGTTTTGGGTTAACAAGAAGTTAACAACCTTCGATCGGTTCCGCGCTGAAAATGCAGGGCCGTCGAGTTTAGTGCGCTGTTTTCATTGGCATTCGTCAAGGAATTTACCGCAGTAAACTCCAGCGACGCCGCTGGACTATCCACTTGGCCGTGCGCACGGTCTGGAATCACCTGCCATTGGTGCGCCGGGAAACCAGCCCGCCAATCCCTTGTAGAAGGTCCCGCCTTCACCGACTTCTGCGTCCATCAGGCGTTCGCCGCCCTCTTCATCTGACCGACATTTCCGCCTGACTCAGTCACTTGAATGTTCATCAGCCAACGATCGGCGAGAGCCACGGCGGGCCTTCATCACTACAAAGCGGCTGGCGGCGGCGTGTCTTGTCGAATACGTCCGCACATCACGCGAGCAAGGCGAGGGCCTGTCGCCAAGCTGCTGGAAAAGAAACCACCGGCGATGCCGCAGCGCTAGTCCGTGAGAACCTGCAGCCTACCACGTGCTCGGCTAACCCCACCCGGCTTCGCCTTTACCAGTTCCTGCCAGGGCCCGCGACGGCGAGACGGGCGTATTCGGCAATCAGTTTATGAGCGTGCCGAAGCAGAACCTCGAAGTGCATCCAACCGATCCAAAGCGCCTAGTCCCCTTGGCCAGCCAAGCCCATGGGAGAAACCCGGTTCAGGTCGCGCTTGTCGCGACCTTCACGCATCACCCGGCGAAACAATGTGCATTTGGACCTCGCCGCTGCGCTGGCGAGGATGCTTCGGTGCGCCCAACAATGGGCACGGCTCGATCGGCCACGCATAGCCGGGGCAGGGGACTGTTTCAAAGTATCGCATCCGCAACCGTGGGGCACGCTACCGGCCGAGCTTGCCCGCCCACCGCTCCCGACCCCGAGGGCGCGATCCCGAAAATGCTGGACGGATTCGAAGAGCTTCCCCGAGCCGAAGCTTGACTAGAAAGTGCATAGACAAATCGGAGCAAGCCACCGCCGATGCAATCCGCTGAGAACGCTGCCGTTGGCCTCGTCAAAGATTCCACGACAACGCCGGCGCCGCGTGCCCGCCCAAAGGCTCAAGGCCACGCAACATCGTTGATGCCTTCATATCGAAGGGATGAAGGGGAGGGACCGGGATACAACTGGCGTGTTTCGGCCGCCCAAGGCCGCTACATCTACGCTGCGACCGTCGGCGAGGCGGCCTATCTCCTCAGGCCAAAGAAACTGAGCACTGCGAGAATAACGACGACCAGCCCTACAATATAGATAATGCTGTGCATGACCTATCTCCAAACTCTTTGCCCTCGGCCCCGTCCAAGTTCCGTGTCTGTGGTCGAGAGTTGATGCCGGAGGCACTATCGAGTGCCCTCTGACCGAGGATGAACACTTAGAAGCTTCTAATGTTCCGCCTGACGCGGTGGAGGCTCAGAACCCTGCCGCGCAGCGGCATTTGACGGCGTCGGTCGAAACAGCAGATCGGTTTGGCGGGGCGTATATGAAAGGGATCGACGCGATGTTGCCCGCACAGGGATGACCATAACGCAATCCATGTGCACCCCGTTGGCAAGCGCCCGAGCCCCTACCTCCAGTGGCGGCACCCTCGTTTATCTGCCGCGGTCTGTTCGGGGTGAAATGGCGGTGCCGATTGCGCGTGGCTAACGTCTTCTTCTCGTGAGCCTCAGCTCCACTTGATGCGGCAAGGTTCATTGCGGGCTAAAGATAGCAGTTTTTATTAGAAATCCCTTTTTTAGGCCCCCATAATCGCATACGCTGACGGAACGTTGACCAACCGTCAACGCAGCCGGCTAATGGCCTGTCGCGAGGCGCCTGGAACCGCTGTCAACATCCCAGAACCGTGGCATGTGCGAACCGTTGGAATGGCATTCGGGGAGGAAATAAGATGCCAAGGGTTTCAGAACTGTTCTTTAAAACAGCAATAGTGTTCCTCATCCTGGGGATTGGAGCCGGTCTGCAGATGGCGATCTCGGGCGATCACGGGGCCTTCCCCGCACACGCCCATATCAACCTGTTGGGATGGGTGACAAGCGCGATATTCGGCGGGTACTACGCACTGAATCCGGCCAAGGCCGCGCGCCGAATCGCCATGATCCACTATGGCCTCTACACCCTTGGTATCGTCATTATGCTTCCGGCGCTGTATCTCATGATGCAGAGCGGAAGGACGGAGCTCGAACCGGTCGTCGCCGGCGGATCGCTAATTGTGGCCGCGGCGGTTTTGATATTTGCCTTCGTGGTTTTTTCGACCGAGACGGCGCGCTCGGTTGCTGGATTGTCAACAGCGCCACGCTGAAATCCGCGCTATAGCCGCCCCGCTCGGGGTAGGTGTCGGAATGCAGAGGGCCGGGCCACCGTCTTCGGGCCTTGGGCCAACCTGGGTTTGGCAACACGCGGCAATCGAGCAAGTTTGCCGGTTGCGCTCCCGGCTGCCGCTCCTGGTACGCGTCTTACACCAACGAGGCGGGCTGACATGGCTGGCAACCGATTTGGTGCTAAGCTACGGAACTTGCTAGCGAATCGCGGAGTCGTATTCTTCGTCACAGCCGACGCGGGAGCGCTGGTGAGATCCCAGTTGTTCTTGTCCCGTCATTTCCTTTTCCTCGCAGCTTTGGCGTTTTGACCGGTGGCGGCTGGCGTCCTGGCATCTTTCGAATGCGCGGCGGTCGCCGGGCCCGCGCCGGTGGCCCGGCGCATATCGCCACCTTTTGGCCGGCGCGGATTTCTTGCCGAACGGCGCTGCGAACAATTTGCCCAAGAATCCCATTCCGACCTACTCGAATGCCTGTCCTCGTCGACTTGTATCCCTGCCCATCCGGCACGCTTCGCCAGCAAAGGTACGATATCCTGCGAATCTGCGCCGCGGGTCGTCAGTCAGCGGGCGGTGCGGCACTCGTTGATAGCCGCGATCATGCGATCGAATCCAACCAGCAAGAGGGGCTGACGGGCGCTCTTGACCTGCGATTCGGTTCGCCACCAATTTCCTCCACGCCTGGATTTCGGATCATCTCCCGAAAGGGGCTGTCGACGATCCGGCGATGATAGGCGATCTGCTCGATGAGGCTCGAAAATCGGCTCACCGCCAACGTATGGCCGATAGCGAGATCGAGCACGAGGTTGTCGACGTGTATCAGGTCCTTGCACAGCCTATAACGCACCGCGACGGCTGCCTCGCAGGCTGAGTAAGCGTTTGCTCATCATGAGCACCTGCGTCGCGTCTCATGAACCCGCTGCTGCGGCGAAGCAGTTCGCTCGTTGTCGAGGGATGAACGAGAAAGTCGAGGATCTCTTCGCCAAGCTCAGGTCGGCCAACTATCAGAGGTCGTTGTCAGCTTGTCGCGGACGTTCCTTTCGGTCTTCGCGGCCGTGTTGCGCACGACATCGCTCACCTTGTCCACAAGGGAGGCGGAATCTCCGCTGACGCCCTTGTTATCGGCCTCTTCCTTCAGCGTACGATAGGCGTCGGCGGCGACTTCCTTGGCGCCGTCCACCCCTTGGGACAACAGTTCGTTCGCCTTGTCGCGAATGTTTTCGCTTGTTTGCCCGAGTTGCTGGTCTTCAAAATCGGTGTGCGGCAACAGCGCTCCGACAGCGGTGCCCAACGCCAATCCCAGAGCGGCAAGCACAAGGGGTTCCTGGCTCAGCATATCGGCTGCCGCGGTGGTTACCTTGGTGGCCTGTTCAACGGTCGCGGACCCGTATCTGGCGGCACCGCCCGAAGCTTCGCGAGCGGCCGCCGAAACGCTGGCGGTGATCCCTTCGACTGCATCGCCGACCATCGACACCGCCTGTCCGGGAGCGTCCAACAGGGCGTCGGTGATCCCGCCCTCCGGCGAGCTGGCGCCCGTCGCTGCGGGTTCACGCTCCACCGGACCCGACCCCCAGCTTTGCCGCTTGATTGATCCGTCCGGCTGGGGGAGCGCCGCGCCTTGCCCTGCCATCAGCCAGAGCAATCCGACGCCGACTAACGCGACCGGCAGCGGATTGGCCGCGACCTGCGACTTCAAGGTCGCGAACATCGAACCGCTGTCCCCAGCGGTCAACAACCCTGAAAATTCGTCGATGAGCTGACCTGGCGTCATTTTGTTGCGAATGGATTCGGCCGTATCGGACACTCTTGCGCGCGCAATTTCGGCTTCGCGTTGAAGTTCAGCGGATGTTTTCTCAGTCATTTCACTTGATCCTTGATGACGCCAGCATCGCGCTTGAGTTGGCCAGCGGTGCGATCCGGCGCGAGTTCGGACGGTTTCATGGCAGCCGAGCCAGTGCGGATGAGAACGACGCCGACAATGGCGACCACCACGCCCACCAGCAACGAAGACCATCCCGGGCCGAGCGCCGTCTTCGACAGCGCGATCACCAGTGCCTGAAGCAGAACAAGCAGTGCGGCCATCAGGCAGATGGCTCCGCCAAGCACCTCTATTGCACCGGCACCAGCCTTCTCGGCCTTTTCGGAAAGCTCGGTCCGAAGCAGTCTTCCTTCGGTCTGCAGCAGCGTTGCGATCTGCTGCGACAGATCGCTGATGAGGCTCATCAAGCTTCGCTCGTCCTGGCCCGGGGTCATGACTGGGTCCTCGGAGCATCCGTATCGACAGCCGTCCTATCAGCAGCCCTGGGGGCGGTGCTCTTGAGGAAGCGACCCAGTGCGAGGCCGGCGACAACCGCCCCGCCGATCAGGACCCCTGGGTTCCGACTTCCAAATGTCCGCACCTCGGTGAGGACGTCTTCGAAAGGTTTGTCCTTGAGGGACGCCGACATGCGTTCCAGTCCGCCGGCCGCGTCCATGGCGAATTTGGAGGCCGCCCGTTGATCGCTGTTGGCCAGATACTCGCCGGCTGCCCTGATGGCGCCGCCGAATGCCGCGATCGCATTGGTGAGGTTGTTTTGGGCGCCCTGGGCCTGATCCATAAGAGCCTCCTTACCCTCCGCGGCGACGTCCCTGGCTTTCTCGGCGATCTCGTCCTTTGCCGCGGCAACCGCGTCGGCGGCCTTGGTTTGGACATCGCTTAACTGGCCGCCGACCTCGGTGCGCGTGAGATCGGAGTTCTTTTCAGGATTGGTGTTCATGTCAGTCTTCCATGTCGAGCCTGCCGTCAGCGGAGGCCTAGAAACGAAAGGACCGCAAGCACGACGACAATCAGGCCAATCAGGTAAATGACGCTGTTCATGTGCAGGCTCCTTTTCACCGAGCAACTTGCGACGTGGGCAAGCGTTCCGAACCGTCGAAATTATTTAGGTGCCGCTGACATGCTGTGCGTTACAGCAGGTTCCAAGCTTGAAGCGTTCTCGACGGTAGTTCTGTTTTCAGCGGGAATCCGTCGGCCGCGACCAACGGCACGTTCGAGGAACCATGACAGGCGCCTGAGACAGGTTGAACCCGACCCCCTTGCACCCAATTTGGCAACTGCAGCTGATCTTCGACCAGGAGGCGAGCGCCACCTCGGCTTCCGGTTGTGCTCGGGTACCGCCTCCGCGCGGCAAAGAATTCCACAATAGGAGAGCAGATGGGGCAACACAGGAGTGAGACTTGAACACTATCGCGAGCGCCGACCTGATCGGTTTGACTGCCGACATCGTGGCCGCTTACGTTCAAAACAATTCAGTACCGGCTGCGGCTCTGCCCGATCTGATCGCCACGGGCGCAGGCTCGAAAGTGGATTCGTGGGTCGGCACCGGGCCGAACGGGCGTTACGAGGTTGCGACGGCCATTGACGCGCAGACACTGGAGGCACATTCTAGGCAGAGTGGGTGTTCGCGCCAGGAGCTGATTGCGAGGATCACAACGGATCTGCCGGATGCCATCAACCAGATGACCCAAACGGCAACCTGCCAGCAGATCACCGAACGAATGCCTCGGACGGGCTGACCCTGCTCGACGATGTGCCACAGACCTGGGGCGGATGCCGAAACGATAAGGGCACGCCATGAGACATGTTCCTCATATTCTATTGAGTTTACTCATCGCGATGATGCCCACATCGCTGCTCGGTGCTCAGGGATGGCAAGCCTTCGGGATCAAGCATTTTGGCTTCGTGTTCGATGTTCCACCTGGGTTTGTGCTAACTCAGCGTTCTGATCAAGGGGCAGCCTTCGAGGGCAAAGACAAAGCATTTCTGGCAGTCTGGGGCGCGCAACTCGGCAAGGCGAGTTTTCGCACCGAGATCGAGCATCGCATGGCAGTAAACGAGGCCGACGGCTGGAAGTTGACCTATAAGCGAGTGACGCCTCAATGGGCCAGCTATTCGGGCCTGAAGGACGGCCACATCCTGTATGTTCGCGCGATCAAAGTCTGCGGGGACCGCGCAGCCCTGTTTTCCGTCAACTATAGCAGCGACGAAAAGCTCCCCTATGATCCGCTTGTCGTTCGCATGGTAAGATCGCTAAGGGCCGACGGTTGTTAACCGGGGTGGCATACGACGCTGCTTGCCCGCTCTGCTCGTAAGGTACCTCATCGACCTACTGTCGGCTCGGTCCTCATATGTGGCAACCTTCAGCCATGATAGCGGTGAGCCCCTGTTGATCCGACAGGCGCCCAGTGTTCCCGCGGTCCGAGCGCCGTGGAGCGGCGCTCGTAGCCACAGGCTATGGACGGCGCGGCGGGTGCTGGCCTGCGCTTCGGTGCAACATCTGGTGCCTTCGCCCGCAATGAGGGCTCCAGAATTTGCCGCAGGGCCGGACACCGGATCTCGATCTGCTCCTGCTGATCCGGCGGAAGCTCGGCCATCATATCGCGAATTGTTCGAGGCAGTCTCATCCCGTAAAGGTTGCGGCGACATATGTTCCGCTGATTAACCGGGATTTTGGGTTCCGCAACGCCTGGGCAAATGGAACGATCCGGTGGGCGCTGAGACTGGTAGGACGCTGCGCAGCTCCCACTCTGGTCAGTTGGGCCCGAGACGGTAGGTCATCCCATCCCCCGTCCAGTCGGGCCGCCTGAGCCGCTCCAGCCCCAGTGGGCTACCGTGCAATCCATCTGCTTGCTTGAGGTGCAACAATTGGTTGAAACCGGGTCGACTCGGCGGTTAGGCCGGAATTTCTCTATCAATCGTGAGCTCGATGACCGCCCCGGTACTCTCCCAGGCAATATCGACACGGCCAAGTTGGCTGGCCGCCAGACGGATCAAGCGACCGCCGAAACCCTCCCTTGGCGTTTTACTAGGCGGCGGTCCGCCAGCCTCTCGCCATTGCATGACCATTTTGCCGTCCCGATTGGAACAAGCGATCTTCACTGACCCCTCCGCAGTCGAGAGGCCGCCATACTTGGCAGCATTGGTGGCGAATTCATGCAGCAGCAGAGACAGAGGTGTAATCAGTGTGGAGGGCACAGACATATCGACGCCGTTGATCGCCCAGCGTGGGTGCTCGTTCGCATCGTCGTGATAGGGTGCCAGAATCGCGGCCAATAAAGCATGTAGGCTCGTGGCGGCTGACTCTGATCGACCCTCTGACGCGCGCATCGTCAGGGCATGCGCCCGCGCCAAGGCACCAAGACGGTCCGATACGATCGAGGCGAGAGCGGCTGGCGTCTCCGCGGCAGATGCGCTCAAATTGACGATACTGCTGGTGATGGCGAAGAGGTTTTTCACGCGATGATCCATCTCGCGAAGTAACATCTGCTGTTGCTGTTGCGCGCGCAGTCGTTCTGAGGTGTCACGCGCGATCTTAGAGATCCCCACAATCGCGCCCGAGGCGTCCGCAATGGGGGAAACCGTGAGAGAGACGGGAAGCGTGCTTCCGTCTTTGCGCAGACGGATGGTCTCGTAGTGCTCGACGTGATCGCCGGCGCGGACGCGCGCAAGGATCTCCGGCTCCTCGTGCTGGAGATCGGGTGGACTGAGCAACATGACAGAGCGCCCAATCATTTCGTCTCGCTTGTAACCGAAGAGCCGACTGGCGCTGCTGTTCCAGTCGGTAATTATGCCAGTGGGCTCCATTGCGATGATGGCATCATCCGACGATTCCACGAGCGCGCTCAATCGCCGCGCGATCGCGTCGGAGTGGTCTCGCTCGATCGCAAAACCGAGCTGCCGGGCGATCGTTAATGCGAGTTCGCATTCCCCAGTGGTGAAGTGATGGGGCAGCGGATAGTAGACCATGAACTTGCCGATCAGCTCCCGGGCGCTGACAAGTGGGATGAATGCTAGCGCTTCGATACCTTCGCCGAGAATCGTCTCGACGAGGTGCTGAGGCTCGCCACTGTGACGAATATCCTCCACAAAGATCGGTTCGACGTCGCGCTGACCAGCCGCCCAAGGCGAATGGCCCTCAACAGCGCCTTTGTATTGTTCAGATAGAGAGCGCGAGGCGACGAAGCACATGATGCCTTGGCTGTCGAATCTCAAGATCGAGGCGCGCGAGCATCCGAGAATTTCGCATATTGCATCCAGCGCGGCCTCGTAGACCTCGATCAGGCCCGTTGCGTGATAAAGTCGGTCTGTGAGGCGATAGAGGGCGGACTGCTCACGAGCGATGTCGCTGTCGGGCTGTCCTCGCTCGCCGATGTGTCTGGCCGCGCGATTCGATCTCCCTTGCTGCATCCCCAACCCCGCGGCGCTGATTATAATTCGGCCAGGCAAAGCTTTTCGATTATCCGAAGAACATAGCTTAGCGCCGAAGCTAATCATTGCCCAGAGGAACTATGCGTCTGCTGCGGCTGCTCGGCGAAATCCCATAGCACCGGGTGATGCGCCATCTCCGAAAGTCTCTCAAGCAGCCGCTGATTGGACGGCGGCCGGCATGGCCGGGCTTCTGGCTCACCCTGGCCGGCGCGGTGACGGCGATGGTCCCGGTTTCGCTTGGAAGCGCTTCCGTGCTCTAAACATTCTACCCGCCCTTGATCGGGAGCGCCTTCTATTACATCGGCGTCGTGCTGGTGGTGAACCGTCTGATCGGCTTTCTTGCGGACGAGTGCTGCGCGGACGTGGCCTGCAATTCATCCCAGAAAGAGGCAGAAGCTGTAGCTTGATCTCTTTTTAATTCTTATTTCCGAGGCCCGCAGATCGGTGTGCCGTCTTTGGGTCGCAGGCGAGTTCGCGCGGGCAATCTTTGGCCCGGACGGACTTTCCGCTTTGGCCCGCTTTTTAGTTCATCAACTCTTGCGAGGCGAAAAATGCCCGCAACCTGACATATATCGCGCTCGGACAGGGAAGAATGTTCGCCGGCTGCGAGGCGCACTCTCCAAGCCTATTCAAGCTGGCCGAAGCACATCGGCCCCTGCTCTGGTTTCCCTAGTCGAATCCAAAGGGCGGCCAGGAGAGGCGCTGCCCACATCGACAGGCCGGCCGGAATCCATATCACCAATCCTGTTGATGGCAGTAGCCTGGAGCGAGTTTACGTCGAGACAGGAACGATCCTCATTCTCCTGCATTCTTCCTAGGCTCCGTTCAACTTCTCTTGCCGAGGGCCGACCATTGTTACTCCAGGACCGCGCGAACCAAGCGGATAGCATTTCCATCGTTGATCTGATCCCGGCGCTGAGGGCTTTCGCGCGCACTTTTTGCCGCGCCCCCGGGGACGCCGACGATCTGGTGCAGGAGACCCTGACCAAGGGTCTTGCCAATCTGGACAAATTCGAGCCGGGAACGCGGATGAAATCCTGGCTCTTCACCATCATGCGCAACACCCACTATACCCGTGTCAGAGCGGCAGCCAGGGAGGCGCCCGGGCTGCTCGACTGCGCCTCCAGCCGCCCGATTTCCGAAGCGTCCCAGGACTGGTCGATGCAGAGCAAGGAAGTACACGGTGCGATCCAGGCGCTTCCCTCGCATCAGCGTGAAGTGCTGATGCTGATCGGGGTGCTGGGGGTCAGCTATGAGGAAACGGCGGAGATATGCGGGTGCGCGGTGGGAACCGTGAAAAGCCGCCTGAATCGCGCACGCGCGGGCGTGCTGGAAGCGCTTGGCGAGACCTCGTCGCAATCACTGGTCGAAAGGCGCAGTTATTTGTCCGAAGACCATTACGACACCGGCGCCGAACGCCACCGATAATCAGCTCAACTTGATCGTCGTCTCGCGTCGGCGCTTTTCGACCAGCGCATTCTGCAACTCCATCGCAAGCGTAGTCAGGCGATCAGGAACTTTCTCCTGTTCGATGGCTGTCAGCAGTGACGCAATCTCCTGATCCATGCCCAGACTTGCCTGGGGGCCAAGGTTGCGTTGGCTCATGCGAGGCATCGCATTCTCTTAACAAATGATATTCCTGCAAAACACTGTGAACAGGCGGCCAGCGTTTGCAAGGCGATCCCGGCCCGCAATCCGGCCGGCCTCCGGCTCTGCACAACATTGTTCGGCAATCCGAAATTTTCCCTTCGAGCCGTCACGATGGGGGCGACGATTCAGCTCAGCGCGGTCGTCCACCGACGGTCCCTCGATCGGTTGCCATCGAGCCGGCGTTGCAGGGCATGCCAATTCCACATCCATGGTTGAGCTGGTCATCGCTGCGATTCCTCTCGAACACTGGTTGAGTCGTTATGTTCCTCCGGCTCGAAGAAGAAATGCGGTCCCGTCCCAACGGCTGAACGGCATCTCTGCGTCGACGATGATCCGCATGCCGGACGCGTTTGCGAACCGATGGATATCGTAGCGGTCGAGGGCGACCGCCCCACGGTAGGAGTAGTTCAAAACCGCTGGCATGCCGCCTGGCCTGAGCACCCGCACCACCTCCAACGAGGAACTGGTCTCGGTCAACGAGGAAGCCCAGTCGACCCAACGAGGAGCTGGAGGCCTCGAAGGAGGAGATGCAGTCCCTCAACGAGGAGCTGAACACCATAAATGCCGAGCTCACGAATAAGATCGAAGAGCTCGACCACGCAAACAGCGACCTCAGGAACCTGTTCGAAAGCACGGAGATCGCAACGGTGTTCCTCGACCGCGATCTGGTGATCCGTACCTTCACGCCCGCGGTGTCTGCCTATTTCAACCTGCGCGCCTCCGACGTCGGGCGTCCGCTAACCGATCCGTCCAGCCAGTTGGATTATCCGGAAATGCTCTGTTCAATCGGCGGCCTGTCCCGCCTGCATCGAACGGGAACCCTCTTCCGACAGCGGGATTATTCTTCATCGGGTCACTCATCACTCAATTGGAGACTGGTCATGAATGAAGAGAAAAACCGCCGTGAAACCGGCGCCACGAAGTATCCCGCCAACACCGACGCGGATCCCTCCGATCAGTTCTCCCAGGATGCCGCGGGCAATAAAAAGCCCGCTAGCGGAATGGGGCTTACCCGTCCGACCGGGCAAGTGGAGGACGAGACCCACCAGTCGGACGGCCAGAATCCTCGGCGGCAGCCGACGCCCAGTCCGGCGACGGAGAAGACTTCCGGAGCAGGTCCTTCGATCGCGGAACATTCCAAGGACGCCAAGGCGGCGAAGGGTGGCCGGCAAGCTGGAGCTTATGTGAAGGACTGACGCGAAGTCGACCCGGTCCTCGGCTTCGGGCTCGCCTCCAGGCGGACCTTTCTCGTGCGTGCATATCAGTTCCATGGATAGCCGGGTCAGCAAACGGCTACTTATTGCAATTCTGCATGTTCGACGTGGTATTGCGGTGGCGTTGTTGTTGTCGGTATCGTTGCCGCCGGTGTCCTTGCAACGGTCGGGCATTCCGTCGGAATTCGTCGGCGAGTTGGTGGCATTGGTATCCGTGTTGGTGTTGCCGTGCCGTTGCTCGTGCCAGTTCCGGTGCCTGTGCCAGTCCCGGTGCCAGTCCCGCCGCCGGCGGTGGTGCCGCCGGAGCCGTTGCCTGTGCCGCCGGTGCCACTCCCGGTTCCGTTGGATTGCGCCATGGCCGAAGTCGCCAGGACGATGGCAAATACCGATGGTGAGAGAAGTTTGATCATTGGGGCATCTCCTGCGTTGATCGTTCGATCGCGACATGGTCCCAACCTTGATCTCTCGAAGCATAACGACCCAAGGGCTGCGATCATCGCCCTGAAAATGGGGCTGGCGTTGGATACGCTCAAGAATGAGGATGTGCCGGCGCGCAGTCTCGAGAAGGCCATCGACACCAGGAAAAAACACCGGCTGAACTGACCCATGTCAGGAGAGGAGCCGGCCGCCGCGCACAAGCCATATGGGCGGCCGTCGTGACTTCACTGCGACGTAACAGTTTGTCGGCACCGGCATTTGGCAGGATAACGGGCTGAGCTTCGATCCGGACGGCCTGCTCTGGGCTGCGGGAATGTCGTCAAATATGCCCGTGCCAAACAGGGACAAGTTCAGGAACCTTTCAAGCTTGTGCCGGTTAGGTGCCAGATCGTTCGTCCCCCCAGCGATCAGGGTTGCCTACCCGAGCCGACCTGGGCCCGTTGCCTCAAGGGCAGCGGGCCTCTTGCCGAGCCCATCCCTCATCTGTTGGCAGCGGATGGGCTGCTCGCATCTCGACTCTCTGATAACGGAAAGGGCATGCATATGGCGAACAGCCGACACCTCAACATTGGCCGTAAGCGCACCCGCGTATCGGTGCCAGCTCAGGGGATTTCAAGGAGGCGGCTAGCCGTCACTGATTTCCCAGCATTTCGGTATTGTCCTGCGGGTTTTTCTTCACGCCGGCCGCTGGCGACGTGTCCTGCGGCGCGTTCCCAGCCTGGTTTTGCTCCGGCGCCCGTTTGAAGGGCGCCGTCGGCCACCCTCTGTCGACGTAGAGAAAGGCCAGCCAGCCGAACGACCAGCGCGGTCAGCCCCAAGGGCAACAGCACTCTTCTCATGCCGGGTTCCTTTCGGTGATTTCAACGGGCGGCCGGCCGCACGAGACGGCCTAAATGATCAGAGGTCGCTGCGGCGGACGGTATCTCGTGTGATACCTTCGGCATAATCGCCGGCGGCGGGATCGAACGCGGACCATCCCTCTGCTTCGTACGCACCTCGCCGCTCGGAAACGTCGACCGAATTGGGATTTTGCAGAATCTCCCGAGCCTGCGGCGCGAGGTCATCGCTCACCCGTGCCGTCACCAGTGTGCCGCCGCGCCGGATTCCTTCAGCATAGACATGGGCATCGTTCTCGGGCACGCCGGCATCGGTCAGGCCACCGATGATACCGCCGGCCGCGCCACCCACGACCGCGCCAGTGACCGCACCGGCGACCGTTGCCGCCAGCCATCCGGCCGCGACGACGGGGCCGATCCCGGGGATTGACAGCGCGCCAAGCCCCGCCATCAAGCCGCCTGCGCCGCCGACGACAGCGCCAATGCCGGCCCCGCCGGCTGCATCCTCGGCAGCGGGCGACGCCGAACCCTCATGCCAACCTTCGGAATTGTTGGCGACGACGCTGATGTCGGATGCGGGTATACCCATGGACTCAAGTTCGCCGACGGCATCGGACGCGTCGTCGTGGTCGTCGAAAAGTGCGGTGATCGTTTGCATATGATAGCTCCCTGTTGTGACTGACTATTGGCCAGCGAAGACGTTGCCTTGGTAATCCAGCGCTACGGATGTGCTTTTGCCGTCCTTCTTCGCCTGGCCGCGCCAGATGCCCTGGTCATCCTTGGCAAGCGAGGAAACGTCGGTATACCCGGCATCGGCGATGCGGCTCTTGGCTTGGCCTTCTGTGAAGCTGTTGGCGCCAGGCACCGGAGCCGTGGGCTTTGGCGTCGAAGCCGTTTTGACGGCCGGGGTCCCGGTGTCGGTCGTGGTGTTCTGGCTAGCGTTCGACGAAGCGAGTTTGTCGACCATCTGCTGGTGCATTTTGAGCGTCGGCAACGTTTCGGTGGCGAAGGCTTTCAGGCTCGCATTATCGCCGTCCTTGGCATAGGATTGAAAGAGGTTCACCGCATCGGCATGCGCGCTACGCTGCATCTGGACATAAGGCGCGTCGAAGCCGTCGCTCGTGTTGCGCAGCTTGTCGAGGTCGCTCTTGTGCGCGGCGTCGAGATCGCTCGGCACCGTCAGTTTCTGCTCGCCCGCGATCGATTGGAGCTTGGCATTGGCCGCGCCATGATCGGTGATCATCTTCTGGGCGAAGTCCTTGACTTTCTGGTCTTTCGCCTTGTCGACGGCGAGCTTGCTGGACTCCACTTCGAACATTCCGCCGACGGCAGCCTTGTCGACAAAGTTCTGCGCGTTTTCAGCGGCTATGGCGGGGAAGGTGAATAGCACCACGGTCGCGATGCCAAACGGGGCTAGAAAAGTCCGCATGGTGTTCATGATCCCAAGCTCCTTTGGTCGATGGGCCAACCAGAACAACGACACGGCGGCTTTGTTCCAGCGCGAAACCACGCGCGCTGGCACTTAATTCGGAGCCTGAACCGTTGCGCGCGACTTGCCGGATGTGCTGCAAAACGCACAGGGGCGCAAAGCGGCGCGGGTGAGGGTATCTTCTTGTAAAAGAACGTAATCGGATCGCTTGCATAGTGCAGATTGACGACCCGGAGAGAACGGCCGCGCCCACGTAGGGCCATTGAAGATCATAGGTCATGTCAACATCTTTGCCGGTTGTCGGGCGCTCCCAAGGCCGAGGGCTGGAAATGGGCCGATGTCCACATCGACTATCCGCATGCGCACGGCCTGCGCCGTAGCTACCCGCAGCCGGTCGATCTGTCGCAAGAAGACGAAGCCGCGTATCAGGCGGCACTCGGGACGTTCAACCAACTTACGGAAGACTGGAAGACTGCCGAGTAACTGCCTGACGATGTCGACAAGCGTTTCGGCGCGCTTGAAGCCGAGATCGCATCGACGCCATGCGTCATGCCTACGATCCGGATATCATCGCGCGCTCGGGCGTGTTCGTCATGCTTTCCCATGACGGGACGGCGCGCATCGAGCGTGGTTTCATCCGCGCCGAACACGAAGTACCGGAGGCGCAAGCCGAAAGTGACGGCCATACCATCATTGACGGTGACGGTATAATCATCGAGGCGGAAGTCGGTTCGGACCCCGATGGCGGCAGCGACGCCGAAGCCGAGGAAGACGGCAAGTCTCTTTCGGACCTTCTCATCCGCGATCTGAGCGCCCACCGCACGCTCGCTCTTCGCCTTGCGCTCGGCGAGCAGCCGGATGTTGCCCTTATCGCTGTCACGCATACGCTCGTCGCGCAGGCCTTCTATCAGGGCATGGAAGCCCATTGCCTGGAAATCCGCCCGACCAGCACCTTTCTCGGTGGTCATGCCGATGGCGTCGAGGACACGGCAGCGGCCAAGGCGCTGGCTGATCGTCACGCTGGATGGGCGGCGGACATGCCGCGCGACGTGGACGACCTGTGGGACTTCATCGCCGCGCTCGACCCTGCCAGGATCATGGCGCTGTTTGCCCATTGCGCCTCGCTCACTGTCAATGCCGTGAAGCAGCCTCGGGAACGCAAGCCGCGCGCCCACGAAACGGCGGACAGGCTGGCGGTGGCGCTTGGCCTCGACATGACGGCACACTGGACGCCCACCGTGCGCAGCTAGTCTATCTCGGGCGGATCACCAAGGCGAACATCCTCGATGCGGTGCGCGAGGCTGTCGGCGGCGAGGCGGCGGAACGGCTCGCAGCGTTGAAGAAGCAGCCGATGGCCGAAGCCGCCGAGCAGTTGCTGGCCGGGACCGGATGGTTGCCCGCGCTGTTGCGGAGCGGGTAGCCCGAAACGGCTATCGACCCGGTTCATGTTACAGATGGGGACGCCACGGCGGGGCGAGTCTCCAGCGGCAGAGCATGTGCCCTTGGCCAGCACCAGCGATGCAGACGAGTCATCTTCCTACAGCGCCGATGAGAGCAATGCAGGCGAGGGCGTCGGCGTCGCCGCCGAGTGAAGGACAAAGCCCGGAGCCGCCTTGGCGGCTCCGGGCCGCTCAGAAAATTTCCGGCCGCACTGTTCAGCGCGGCCGGGGACCTCGACCGCACGACATGGGGAAGCACGGCAAGTGGGGGCGGCTCTTCTCTTGCGAGGCCTCGTCCACCGCAAGCCTCTCTGCAGGTCAGATCGAATGCACCGGCAAGCCATCGGTTCGGATCGGGGCGCATCCGCCCTGCTGCGACTTCGACCGTGCTCGAATGGCCTGGCTATGGGCAGAACCTTGGACCGTCGGCAGGTTGGAAGTGTGAGAATCTGGCCCCAAGATATCGTGCCTGATATCCATGCCGCGCCTGACGCAGGCACTGGCCAACGAGAGCGGGTCGCGCTTGTTTTCGGTCGTTTCCGAGGCACAGAAATCACCGCTTTGTCGGCAGGTGCTAGGCTGCTTCATTCCGGCTCCTGCACCCTTGCGATCGGAGGGCGAAGCGTAACCACGCAGCAGCCATCGCCGCGTTCCTCCTTGTCTTTTGGCCGGCCACGCCCACCGCGTCCTCGAGTGGATTGGGTCTGACCGAAGACCGGCTTCGCCTCGATCGTCTTCCTGCAACGTCCAGCCCTGGCTTTTTTCCGCCGCCGGCCAAACGGCCGGCTTTGCATCGCGAAACAAAAAAGCCAGGGCTGGCCGCCTTCCACTGCGTTCCAGCCCGAAGAACCACCCCATTGCGAAGGCGCAATGGGGACCCCGGTGGGTGCAGGCCGATCGTCTCCGGTCTCACCACCGCCATCGAGGTCGCGATGGGCGCGGCCCGATCAAACGGAAGGAACCACCACAATGGCCACCATCGGCGTGTTCACCAGCACCGCAAAAGGCTTCAAGGGCTCGGTCAAGACCCTCAACCTCAACGTCAAGGCGGTCGATTTCGTCCCCGCCGAAGGCGACAACGAAAAGGGTCCGGACTACCGCATCTTCGCCGGCGCCACCGAGTTCGGCGCGGCCTGGAAGAAGGCCTCGCGCGAGGGCCGCGACTACCACTCCGTCAAGCTCGACGATCCGAGCTTCCCCGCTCCGATCTATGCGAGCCTGGTCGAGACCGAAACGCAGGGCGAGTTCTCCCTCATCTGGTCCCGCCGCACCGCGGAGTGAAATCCGCTTGAGACAGAAAGAAGCCCCGTCCGCCGGACGGGGCTCCGCCATGTTCAGATCCGCCAACCTCCCGAAAGATAGCCGGTTCGATGGAGCAGGCTAGGCCTTGGCGGAACTTTTGCGCGGTTTCTTGAGCGGCGACTTCACGGCAACAGGCGCGGTCGCCGCAGTCGCGGCGCGAGCAGCCCGTTCCGGCTTGGGTGTGACCGCCGCTGTGGGCTCTGCCGCCTTGCGCCCGAGCCCGGATGCCTTCGCCAGCGCCGAGCGGGCGGCCGCGTAGTTCGGCGCCACCATCGGATAGTCGGCAGGCAGGCTCCACTTCGCTCGGTATTCCTCGGGGCTCAGATTGTAGTGTGTGCTGAGATGTCGCTTTAGCGATTTGAATTTTTTCCCGTCTTCCAGGCAGATGATATAGTCCGGTGTTACCGACTTCCGGATCGATACCGCTGGCTCCCGTTTTACCGCGGGCTCGGCCACAGGCGTGCCAATCCCCTGCAAGGCGGCATGAATGTCGCCGATCAGCTTCGGCAGCTCCACCATCGGCACGGGGTTGTTCGACACATAAGCGGCTACGATTTCGGCAGCGATGGACATGACATCAGCTTTGTCGTGCTGTTCACCGGATACGGTCATGGAATTTTCCTCTCTCGGAAATACAAGGTGGCGCACAATCGTCTATTTCGCCAATACGTAGACAAGTCGTTGCTCTAACAATCCCTATTCGTTGTGGATTTCAAGCCAGAAAACCTCGCTTCGTTGAGGCCGACCGCTGACAAATCTGTGACTGCTTCAGGGAAGCGAGAGGACTTTCCCCTCGCTTCCCCGCCATTGCCGGCTGTGCAAAGCAGGGCCGCCGGCTCGCAAAGCGGCTGACAAACCAGCAACCGTTGACACCAGATTCATGTCCGCTTCGCTCGACCGCGCAGCCCGGCTCCGCGCGCCGGCATTGGCCCCCATCACTCCCGCGCGCTCACGCGCCCCCGGAAGGCATGCCGGGGACATGCCTTCGGCTTTGACGAAAAAGGAGTGAGAGCAATGAAAATGATCACGGATGCCAATGGCACCGACAACGGCCAGCAGCAGACTGCTTCCAGCGGCTTTCGCGTGGACATCTCGCGCGGCGAGCGCGTCGGGCGGGTTTCGTCGGAGTGGTTTTCCCGCCCCGACGATGAGCGCTATCTATCGCTGACGGAGCTTTACGACGCCGTGCGCGCCCGGGCTGACCGCGCCACCGCACGGACCGTGGAAAGCCGGGCCGTGAAGGTTGAGGCAAGCGGCGATAATGCGGAAAGGCTTTCGCTGATCGTTCCCGGACAGGACCAGCCGGTGGCGCCCACACATTGGAGTTTTGGCCAGTTGTGCAGCCTCGTCGGCGCACCTGCAACCTACATGCGCCAGCTTCCCGCGCCACTGGCTGGCATCAACCTGCAGCACGGCCTGCTGTCCCACCGTGCCGAGCTTGTGAAAACCCTTGAAGCGGAAGACGGACGCATCGAGCTTCGCGCCGTCACTGGCCCCGACTATGGCCGCATCTGGGACCACGAGCTTGTGGCAGCCGTCATGAGGATCGCTGGCAACGGCACCGGCGACACCATGTGGAAGGTGCCGGGCGTGCTGGATTGGACGACCATGAGGCATAACCCCTTCGTGGACATCACCAAGGAGACCACGACGCTCTGAACTGCTTGAGCTTGCAAAAGAAGCGCTCGATGCGGTTGCGCTCCTTGTAGAGATCGATGTCGTAGGGTCGCTGGACCTTGCGGTTGCGCTTGGGCGGGATGACGACCTGTGCGCCCTGTTCAATGATCCTGTCAGCGAGGTGGTCGGCGTCGTATCCCTTATCGGCGATGGCGGCATCGGCGTCGATACCGTCGATCAGGTCGTGGGCCAAGGCGATGTCGTTGCGCTGGCCGGGGGTGCCGATCAGGCGGATGGGAAGGCCGAGCGCCTCGGTGGCGGTGTGGAGCTTGGTGCTCAGGCCGCCGCGAGACCGGCCCAGGCCCTGGGCATCCGCCCCCTTTGACCTTGCGTGCCCCGGCGGCATGCTGGTGCGCTCGCACGATCGTGCTGTCGATCATCAGCCATTCGAGATCGGCTTCGCGGGCGAGCATTTTCAGCATATCGTCCAGCACGCCCATCCCGATCCAACGATAATAGCGTCGCTTCACTGAGCGGTAGTCGCCTAGTCGCTCCGGCAGGTCGCGCCAACGGCCACCCGAACGTGCCATCCCCAACAGCGCGTCGAGGAACTTCCGATTATCTGTGCGCGGGCCGCGCTTGCCTTTGGTGCCGCCCCACAAAACACTTGATCCCGTCCCACTGGTCGTCCCGAAGCGCGCCGCAATCCATCGCTGATCTCCAAAAATCAGCGTTGAACTGCTCCTTGGGAATCCCAAATCCTTAAATCGTCACCACGCCCTAGGTCGGCTGAGAATTGGTCGGCTGAAGGCGGCGGGCCGGGCGCCATCAGCCTAAGCGAGCGAGGACTGAGGGCCTGATGAGACGCCGCTGGTCAGCTCTTCGCCACGACTCTGATCGATCCAGTGCGGCCAAGCACGTCCACGACCACCTGGGAGCCGGTACGACGGAGCGCCACGTCCACCGACGCGGCACCCAGAGAAAGCCGCCTCAAGACGATTTGGTCCAGGAATCTAGGCAAGACAGGGGCATCAAAAACGACAAACTGCGATTTCGGATCGAACTCGAGGCCGAGGCAAGCTTGGACGAAAAGCAAGGGCGCAGCGGCCGCCCACGCCTGGGGATTGCATGCGACCGGATAGAAGGTCGGTGCTTGGGCACTTTGGCGCGGGAAGCCGCAAAATAGTTCTGGCAGGCGGCGCAGATCGAGATATGTCGAGGCGGCGAACAGGCCTTCGAATATCTTGGCAGCTTCATGTCGGAAGCCATAGCGAGCGAAGCCGGCGGCGATCAGCGCGTTATCATGCGGCCAGACAGAGCCATTGTGATAGCTCATTGGGTTGTAGCGGGCCTCTGTTGCCGCGATCGTTCTGATACCCCAGCCCGTAAAGAAGGCGCGCTCCGTGAGACTCTGCACTACACGCTTTGCTCGCTCGGCACGCGCGAGACCGGTGAAAAGTGTATGACCGGCATTCGACGAACGCACCCTGCAGGGGCGCTTGTCTCCGTCGAGCGCAAGCACATACGTGCCGAGTTGCTCGTCGAAAAAGCAGACGTCGAAACGGTCGCGGAGGTCTGATGCCCTGGCTTCGAGCTTGTTGGCTCGGGCCGAATTGCCGAGCCGACGAGAGATCGCAGCGGCCGCGCACCACGCTCCGTAAACGTACGCCTGCACCTCGGCGAGTGCGATCGGTCCCTTCGCAAGCGTTCCATCCGCGTGAAAAACAGAATCGCTGCTGTCCTTCCAACCCTGGTTTGCCAAACCATCGGGCGTCAATCGCTGGTACTCGACGAAGCCGTCTTTGTCGCGGTCACCGTAATCGTCAATCCACGCCAGAGCAGCTTCGATGTTGGGCATCAGACGCCGCAATGTGTCCAGATCGCTTGTCCTCTCTAGATAGGCACCTGCCAACATGATGAAGAGGGGCGTCGAGTCGACACTGCCATAATATCGGCGGAAAGGTACCTCCCGAAGCACCGCCATTTCACCATGCCGCACTTCATGAAGGATTTTGCCAGGTTCCGCGTCCGACACATGATCCACCGCGGTTGCCTGATTGGCTGCGAGATAAAGGAGCACGCCGCGTGCTATCGATGGGTCGAGCCAAAGCATCTCCATGGCAGTGATGAGAGCGTCGCGCCCGAACACGGTGCTGAACCATGGAATGCCAGCAAACGGATAGGGTCCCTCAGGCGTTTGTGTGATCAGCATGTAGAGGTCCGCCACACTTCGGTGCATCGCCTCATCAAAGAGTTCGTTGGAGGTCGTTATGGCGGCGGCCTTTGATGTGGAATAGCGCAGCGCCCGCCGCGCATCGCGAAGTGCAATGAAAAAAGTGCGGCGAGGCGACGGGTCGCCGATTTCCTCGTTGTCACAGCCGACATCGACGAAAAGCGAATGTGTCTCGTGAGGTGCGAGTTCGATCACGAAGGTCGCCTGTTCACCGGTGAGCGTCGCCGGCACGGGATCGAAGGACAAAATGGTAGTGCGTCGCACGCCATCCAAGCCCACGTAAGCAAGCGAGACCCGCTCACCGGTCACGTCCGGTTGACAATCCTGTCCGCGCTGGGGGCGCGGCGTGCCCCGGACTTCGAACAGATCCGCAAAGTCGGATGCGAAAACCAGTTCAAGCTGGAGACGATGCGGAACTTCATCGAAATTTCGCACAGCCAGCCGCTCGAAACATCGGGCGTCCCACAGCAACCGCGTCCGCCGGAGATGAATTAAGTCGTGCTTCAGCACACGAACGCCTTCGGCATCGAAAATGTCTGGATTGGTTAAATCGCAGGTCAAGGTCGCATTGTCGTCGCGCAATGTCGAACTGAGCAGCATAGGCCTGGCGCCATTGATCGTCAGACCAAGATGCGAAAGATAGCGTGTGTCGCGATAGTAAATCCCGTCTGGGCTACCAGGTCCGGAGAGGACGTCGCCGTTACGGTCGAAGACGCCGAAAATATCGTCATGCTTTAATGTTCGGGGCCGGCGCTCCTGCAGGGAGGGGACGAAAAGCTGGGCAAGATGCGTAACGCCAGATCCCCCGGGAAAAGGTGCATGGGAGATCGCTTCAGCACTCACGGATTGCATCGCTGAGACCTCTAGCTTCAAGCTGACAGTTGAGCGCCCCTGGCGCGAGCCGTCACAGCGCCTGACGATAGCGCGACAAGGCGATCATAAATCGACACATAGTCGGACACCATACGGTCGGCCGAGAACCGTTCTTCGAAAATAGCCCGGATCCGTCGCCGATCCAAATTGCCGACTGATCTTATCGCCTCAATTCCCTCGTCGACAGTTTTTACGACAAAACCCGAGACGCCATGGTCAATCACCTCGGGCACCGCGCCTCGATCAAACGCGATTACGGGGGTACCGCATGCCATGGCTTCGATCATCACCAACCCAAAGGGCTCGGGCCAGTTTATAGGGAAAAGCAGTGCCCGAGCGTTGCCGAGGAAATCGGCCTTGTGATGTTCATCTATTTCGCCGAGGAATTCCACGTTGGGATGCGTGGCGATCATGGGTGAGATTACGTTCTCCCAAAATAGCCTGTCCTGCTTGTCGATTTTGGCCGCGATCTTCAATGCCATGCCAGCGCGCGTGGCGATCTCGATCGCTGTCTCTGGACCTTTTTCCGGAGAAATACGGCCGAGAAATGCCAGATAATCACCCGAGGGATGCATCGTCATCGGCAGTAGATCGCGCGGCAGCCCGTTATAGACTGTTCCGACCCAATTGACGGGCGGCATCGGGCGACGTTGTTCATCCGAGATCGATACCAGCGGCACGTCGGAAAAGCTTTGATAGAACGGATGCAGGTCAGGAAGATCAAGCCGTCCATGAAGGGTCGTGAGCGCAGGAGTTTGGAGGGTGTTGAGCAGTGGGAACTGCAGCAGATCAGTGTGAAAATGAATAACGTCAAACTCGTCGGCAACCCGCCGAACGCGATCGAGCATTACAATGTGATGAGGAATGGGATCCAGAACGGTCGGATCAAGCCTCAAGGCCCGGTCGCAGCACTTTATGAGCTCCGCTGAGGTGTGCGAATCTCCACTTGCGAAAAGCGTGACCTCATGACCACGACGGACAAGCTCCTCGGCAAGGTACGACACGATCCGCTCGGTACCACCATAGAGTTTTGGGGGAACGCTTTCTGTTAACGGTGCGACTTGGGCAACCCTCATCGATCCAGTCCACTTGTATCGTTCACCCAATTCGCTGCACCCGCTTCCGACTTTCCGGGAACCAAACACCGCAGAATCCAGATTGTTCCGCCGCTAAGCGCGCCTGGGTTGTGTGCGTCAAGTTCTGCAAAAAGGGGGCGGCCATGAGGCTGGTCATGCGGCTTGGCGCAGAGCGAGCTTCTTGTGCTCGCGCAGGTCGTCCATGTTGATGTAGCGGTTGGCCTCCATCCAGTTTTCGTTGGTCTCGACGGCCAGCGCCCTGACCAGGCGCAGGCAGCTTTCGGTGTTCGGGAAGATGCGCACGACATAGGTGCGGCGCCTGATCTCTTCGTTGAGGCGTTCGAGCATGTTGGTCGACTTCAGGTGCTGCTGGCGAGCCGCAATAGCCGCTGTCCTGCTGCTTTTTGCCGGCGGTTCAGGAGGCTGGTATATGCGAGACTTTCTTGCTTCGCCGAGCGAAGGCGTTGCTGCCCTTGCCCAGGAAGCATCGGACAGTTTCACCACCTATCCGCGTCGATCTTGCCGCAATATTTGTCTCGTTAGAACTGTCTCGTTCAAAATGGCTCGTGACCTCGCTTTCGCCAGGTGCGGGCGAGAGAATGTCGAGACACATCGTGTCGGGGAGCGACATTCCGGGTTTGCTCGATCACTTCGCAGAGCTGCGACGAAGGCGCGCCGAAAAGGGGTAGATTGTCTCTCGGGGAACGACCAGCGAACGCCTATTTTCGATTTCGAAACCAGTACCTGACGAGGAGATGACCACTTTGAATGGCGACTTCTTGACAAAGGTGTTCGAGGGGCCGTTCAGTCAGGCGAGGGAGTGGCACCAGGCAATGCAGCAGATGGTGCTCACCCGAAAAGCTAAGCCGGGCGAGGTGTATTTCTTCTACACAACGTGCCCGAAATGCGCCAAGGCCTATGGAAAGAACTATGTTGTCGGTGTCGCAGCTGCTAAAGCCTCCGAGGCTCGACAAGTGAAGGCGGAGCGCCGGCTTCGAACCACGTGCCGCGTTCACCCCTGACGACTTCGATGGCATCGTCGAGTTTGCCAATGGCAGAAGGCTTGCCTGTCGCTTCCGCAAACTCGATTGCGGCGCCGACCTTTGGCCCCATGGATCCGGCGGGAAAATATCGAGCGGAAATTTCTCCAGGAGCAACCCGCCTGAGTGCGCGGGCGGCAGGAGTGCCATAGTCGGCATAGACCGCTTCGACATCGGTCAGCATCAACAGCATATCTGCCTGCAACTGACGGGCGAGAAGCGAACTCGCCAGATCCTTATCGATGACGGCTTCGACGCCGCAAAGACTGCCGGCGTCCCGCGCCATGACAGGAACACCGCCCCCGCCGGTGCAAATGACGATGACGCCGCGTTCGACAAGGAACGAAATGACGGATGCCTCCAGGATTTCCAAGGGCCTGGGTGAGGGCACCACACGGCGCCACTTGTCGCCGTCGGGCGCGCGATTTGCCAGCTGCGTTCCGTTGCATGCCGCAGCGCGGATGCCTCTTCGTAGACTGGGCCATTTCGAAGAGCCAGGTCGGCCGCCTCTGGAGGAGATCGATGGCAAGGTGAAAGCCTTCCTCGATCGCCCGATCGAGGGTGATTGGCCCTATCTGTGGATCGACGCCACCTGTCTGAAGGTGCGCCGCGGCGGACGCATCGTCTCGGTCGCCGTCATCATTGCGGTGGGCGTCAACGCGGACGGCCGGCGCGAGGTGCTGGGCATGGAGATCGGAGCCTCGGAGGCCGAGGCGATCTGGACCGAGCTCCTGCGTAAGCTGACACGCCGCGGCCTCCGCGGCGTCAGGCTGGTCGTCTCCGACGCGCACGAAGGCCTCAAGGCGGCCGTCACCAAAGTTCCGTGCGCGACGTGGCAGAGGTGCCGCGTCCACTTGATGCGCAACGTCTTGGCCCATGCCGGCAAGAGCGGCCGCCGTGTCGTCTCGGCCTTCATCGCACCGCCTTCGCCCAGGAAACGCCGGAAGCCGCGAGCACCCAGTGGCGCGCCGTGGCTGATCAGGTCCGGCCCAAGGTCTCGAAGCTGGCGACAATCATGGATGACGCCGAGCCCGACGTGCTCGCCTACATGACCCTCCCCAAGGAGCATCGCGCCAAGCTGCACTCGACGAATCCGATCGAGCGGCTCAACGGCGAGACCAAGCGCCGAACCGAGGTCGTCGGCATTTTTCCCCAACGACGATGCCATCGTGCGCCTTGTCGGCGCACTCCTGCTCGAACAGAACGGCGAATGAGCAGTGCAGCGCGCCCGCTACATGACTCTGGAAAGCGTCGGCCAACTGAGCGATGATCCCCTCATCAGCCTGCCCGCCGTGGCGCGCTGATCAGCCCGGCCCATACCGGAGAGCGCGGCGACCAATGCCGCCAGTTACACCACTCTGTGGACACGATCCCCAACTGCGGACATCGCTGCTTAGCGCCGCACCTCAGTCGAAGTGATCATCGTCTGTGAATCCTGAAAGCAGCCGCTGTTCGCGACACCAGGAGGGCCGCCAATTTGCCGTTTCACATTGGCGGACATGCGGACCGGCGACCGTTCCGGCGCCGCCGACGGACCAAGTGCCAAGCGCGCTTTTCACGCAGTGGATTCGGCGTTCTGGCGCTGAGGGTTGATTGAATGACGCCGATGCGGGCGACAGCCGACGCCGTATTTCTACATCCTATCCATGATAATGTTTCCTGAACACCCGCTGCCAGCTCCGGTCCCTTTGAATTTGCCCGTTCCATTGTCACCCCTTATGACGCCAGTCAGGGTGTTGCCGCCTGTTCTTCCTTTATAGACAAAGGCCTGCTTCATATTGATGGCGCCACTGCCCGAAATACTTCCCGTAAATCCGGAGCTGGACGATACTTTGCCGTCACTTATCATGACGGTTGTTGAGAGTTCTCGCCAATCGCCGCAGTCCGTTGTTGCTCGTCTGACTAATTTCCATGTGCCATTAAACGCGCTTAGACCACTCGCCTGAGGCACACAACGATCGCCCTGCACCCTCATTCCGTTGTCACAAGTAAGCGGGCAGACACGTGCTCCGACTGCCCTTAGTCTTTCCAGAAGTCCCGCTGTCGGTTCCAACGATGCAAGCCCGACACCTTGTCGATCAGCATAGTCCTGAAGCGCTTCGCGGCTGCCGGCCCCCCATTCTCCGTCAGCCTGGCCTTTAAGGCATCCTATGCGGGAGAGTTCCCTTTGAGTGGCGCGCACAAGTTCGCTGGGGTCTGTGGTAGGTGCCGATGACTGCACGAGCGGGTCGCGATGTTCAAGGCTTGCGACTTCCGTCCCCTTGGCATCGTCGGTCGCGTTGGTGGCGCGCCCCACCTCCGGCAGGTGCGCCGCCTGCCGTTCCGTTTCCATGCGTTTGTCGATCGCGTCGATCTTCAACCTCGCAAGGGGGGCAAAAACGCCGCCCGGAAATTGCTGCAAATACGCCTCGAAGAAGCTCTTGTCGGTCGAGTCCTTGATCGTTGCCCAATAAGCAAGCTCGACAGCATTCTCCGGCGGCGCAGACTGTGAAGTGGGGGCAGATGCCGCTTTCGGTTCCTCGGGGAAAGGCTTCAACACGACCTCGCCAGTCAGCGAAGAGTTCTCCCACGGCACTTGCTTGCCATCCGTCGCCGCCAGCACGTCGCGGCGCACATCGATGAGTTCGCGCATGATGTCCTGCCCCGGTGTGCCGAGGTGAGCGACCAGCGCGCTCGTGAATGGAGAATTCCGCCCCGCTCCGTCCATGGCGACATTGCCCGGTTGCGTCGCGAAAGCTATGAGCGAGCCGACTCCGCTGCCAAGCCTGGCCAGACCCCGGCTCACGGAGCCTGAGCGCGTCCCCATCGAGCGGGACAGCTTCTCGGCGAACGGATTGTCCCGGCAGGCATCCAGGAAGATGAGGTTGACCTTGGTGCTGCGCTCCATCGCTGAAAGGACGAGGTCCATCGGAAGGGCCTCGAAGTCGAGGTCATTGTAGCTGGACAGTTGGGCATCAACCGGCACCATGTAGTTGTTGCCGTTCACCTGCAGTCCATGCCCGGCATAGAAGAACAGCGCCATGTCGGCACCGTCGAGCTTGTCCAGGAACTGGCGCACCGTACGACGCATTCCCGCGAGGTCGAGGTCCTGGCCGCTGACAACCTCGAAGCCAAGGCTTTGAAGCTTGGCATTCATGTCGGACGAATCGTTCTTCGGATTGGCTAGCTGTGCGGCGTGTTGGTAGGCCGAGTTGCCAATTACCAGCGCAACCCGTTTCTCGGCGGCTGCCTGTCCCGCAACAGCAACAAACAATAAAACCAACAGGATGAAAGCGCTGCGCATGGCAGAGACGGCTCCCCCAGGGAAATGTAGCAGAGGCTAATGCAACCGAAAAGAGCTTTGCCCCCGGGCTGCGGACGAATGGCCGGCGCAGGGAGGTGGCTTTCGGCGGACACCGTTTTGGCGCCAGCCCCTGCATTCCCAGGCAAAACGGGTGTCAATTTGCCTGACAGGGCCGAACGGGTATGCTGGCGGGAAGTAGCGCTTCCACTGTCTTAGGGGCTATTTCGGAGTGCGAATACCTAGAGGGATCGTCAGCCTCCGGCGAGGTGGCATCGCCGCTTCGCTCGCCTATCTGGTTCTGCTGTGCATCTCGACTGCTCTCGTTTCACCGCCCTTGGAGAATGTTCTGCGCGATGTGATGATGGTCTCGATCTCGCCGTTCACTCGCGCTCCACCCAACATCGTTGTGGTCGCAATAACAGAACAAACCCTGGCGAAATTTCCATACCGCTCACCACTGGACCGCGGGTTCCTGGCCGACATCGTGGCCCGGATCGAGTCGGCTCACCCGCTTGTCATCGGTATCGACCTGCTGTTCGACCAGCCAACAGAGCCGCAAAAGGATGCCCGGCTGGAGACGGTTATCGAAACCGCCATCGTGCCCGTCGTGATCGCCTCGGCGTCGCGCATTGACGGCCTCACCCCGAGGCAGTTTGACTATCTCAACGCGTTCGCCCCGTCGGCAAAGCGGGGCCTTGCCGCGTTGTCGCACGACAATCTCGACGGCGTGGTCCGTGGGGCTTTTCCCGGTCGAGTATCGAAAGGAGGCTGGACGCCAAGCTTTGCTGCTGCGATTGCAGCATCGACAGGCATTGGCCGCGACCGCGGGCCGAAGGAAATGGCCTACTACCGCACGGCAAACAGCTTGCCCTTCAACTTTCCAACCTATCCGGCACAGGCCGTTCCGCTGGCACCGCTGAATTGGTTCGAGGGAAAATATGTTCTTATCGGCCTGAACCTGCAGCAAATAGACCATCATCCAACACCGTTCGCCTTGTTGAGCGGCGCGGAAACCGGTGTTCTCCCTGGCGTCGCCATCCATGCCCACGCGTTGGCCGGGCTCTTGTCCGGGGACAGAGTAACGATCCCTTGGCTTGCGGTGGGATACGCGCCAATGTTTCTTGCTGGGCTGTTCTGCCTGTGGATCGTTTCGCGGCCGATCCCGGTGGTCATCAAACCTGTTGCGGTCGCCGGTGCGCTGCTGCTGGTGTGGATTGGTGAGGCGTGGGCCTTCGCGAGGTTCGCGATCATCTTTCCGATGGTCGCCCCGGCATTGCTTGTGCTCGGTCTGTCGGCCTTCACCGGCTTCCTGGCTTGGAGACGCGACGAGAACGCTCGCCGCTTCATTCAGAGCGCGTTCTCGAAATATGTCAGTCCGGCCGTCGTTGCAGCGATCGTCAAGGAGCCCGACGCTCTCCATCTTGGTGGCGAGAGGCGTGAGATCACCTGCGTATTCACGGATGTCGAGGGATTTACGGCACTCAGCGAGAAGTTGGCGCCAGAGGTGCTGGCAGACATATTGAACGAATATCTGGACGGGCTCTGCGAGTTGTTCATCGGGCATGGTGCGACGATCGACAAGGTCATCGGCGATGCGGTGGTCGGCTTCTTCGGAGCTCCGGCAGCGCAAGATGACCAGGCGGAGCGGGCGGTGTCCCTGGCACTGGCTGTGCAGGATCAGGCCCAGCGGCTGAGAGAAAGAGGACGAGGCCATTCATTCGGCGCCACCCGCATAGGTATTCATGGCGGGCCGGCAATCGTCGGCAACTTCGGAGGAAATCGGTTCTTCAACTACACAGCTATTGGAGACACGGTAAACACTGCGGCCCGACTGGAGGGCGCAAACAAGTACATCGGCACGAAAAATTGCATAAGCTTGGAAGTCGCGAAGAAAGCAACGCGCTTCTTGCTGCGCCCTGCAGGAGTTCTGCACCTCAAGGGCAAGAGCCAAGGCATCGAGACTTTCGAGGCGATGAGCCGTACGTCAGAAAATACGATGCTTTGCGAGGAATATGGAAAGGCGTACGCCCTGCTCGCCGCCCGCGACAAGCTCGCGAGAGCGGCCTTTGAGCTGTTGGTCACAAACTATCCGCAAGACGCCCTGATCGCCTTTCACCATAGCCGTCTTGCAAGCGGACACTTCCGGGCAGACATTCATCTTCCCGACAAATAGGGCATCATGAGCCTCATGCATCCGATCTCGTGCATCGCCGCCCTGACCCTTGCCGCAGCCGTTGTTGTGACGGCGCAACGCGCGGCGGCCGGCAGCCAATACGTGGTCCTGTCGACCGAGCCGGTTGTGAATGAACTGCCACCGGGCAAGATCTTTGCGCCAAGCGACGTTATCAACGTGCCGGCCGGTACGGTCGTCACATTGCTCGGCGAGGACGGCAGCGTGAATCCCATTTCAGGGCCTGCAGCCTTCGTAGTCACCGAGGATGCCTTGACGTCCAACAATCCGCAGCGGGCCAGCGACGGGCAGGCTGGACCCTCAAATCTTGCGCTGATAGCGAGCCTATTGACGAACGAGCGCCAGAGAAACGAGTCCATCGGAAGCGCACGCACTACCGCCGATCAATCCAAACCAAGTGGACTTGACGATCCCTGGGCGATTTCCATCGAAGAATCCGCTCCCGGTTGTATCCGCAATGGCGAGGTGGTTCTTGCGCGCCGCGGGATCGGCGAGAGCGCAGTGTTCTCGGTTCGCTTCGGCGGCGGACTGTCGTTGACCGGCTTGGTCTGGAGCGCCGGCAAGCCCACTTACTCTCTTCCGGACCGTGTTCCTGCCCAGGTAAAATCTCTTATCGTCGAGACCAACAAGACATCAGCGTTGATCGAAATCAAGGTGTTTCCGGAGAACGCCGTTCTCGAAAATCCGCTGAACGTTCTCGGGTGGATGGTGAGTAGCGGATGCAAACGCCAAGCGCTGGCCTTTGTGCATCATCTTGCGACGAAACAGCAGTAGCTTGTCGGCAGGAGCCGCGCCGTGAATGACTTCTTGGCCGCCATCACCTCTTGGAAGGTACCCCCGAGTCCTAAACGGTCGGGTGAGACACGACCCACGTGTTTCCCGTAAAGTCAGGGCCTTCTGTCTGTCCAGCCTACCAGTTCGCCTCGTTGTACTGGCTGTCATGCACGGTCTCGACCAATATCAGGCCGACTGGCGTAACCAGTCATGCCAGGAGTCCGACAGCGACGGCTAGCGCTTGATTGCCTGGCCGGCACCTCGCTGATAGCCTCGCCTGTCAGATCTGGGGGAGGGGAGCATGAAACGGTGCATTCTCCTGTTTGTGATGTCGGTGGTGGCGCTGTTCGCAAGTTCCGCGCTGGCCGACAGGTTCCCTGCCGGCTTTAAGAACAATGGGCTGAACGGGCCGTTGAAACCGGTGACGAAGGGCGGCGTCACGACTTTTCAGATATTCGATCGAAAATGCAGCAGCGTGGACTACGGCGATGGCCGTGGCGAGAACGACTGCCACAACGGCAACGTACGCGCCACATTGATTGGGCCGGACGGCAAGATAGACGAGAGCATCGACTATCGCTTCGACCTGTGGGTCGATCCATCGTTCAACTACCCCGGCTTTTTCAACGGCCACGCGATGGGCTTTCTGCCGGGCGCATTGGACAGCCGCCTTCGCATCGCCAGTTGGGAGGGGCCGTTCATCCACAATTTTCTTTATATGCTGAAGGTGGACGCAACCAACGGTGTTACCTTCCTCGGCAACGAGTGCCAGTCGCCCGCGCGTTTCGGTTCCTGGGTGGCCTTTTCCATGAAGGTACGATGGGCGGCCGACAGGACGGGCTGGATCAGAGTCACCTGCGACGACAAGTTGATCTATTCTGCCGACAACGTTCCAACCAACCAGGCACCGCATTGCTACATCACCAATCAGTGCGAGCCGGGTGTCGCGAAGAATCCGAAGCGGTTTACCTTTTGTGTAGGTCCGGTGATGGCGGGCTTCGGGCCCGAATGGGCGAAGTACGGGCTCACGTCGCAGTTCACTGCGATCCAGCCAGAGGGTATCACCATCAAGATGCGCAACCTTTCGGCAAAGAAAGGGGGTCAAGCGGTAAATAGCGAACGCACAATTGGCACCGAATGCCCAATTTACCACAGGCATGTCGTCACGGTTACCCCACGAAAGGAGACAGTCAGCTTTCGTGAAGAGTTTCGGGCGCCGGCAGGCGTACGATAGTCCCCGAGGAAGGAACCCGCGGGCCACAGACGATGGCTATGGGGATTTCGGATTTCGGCAGATGTCGGCGATGGCGCGACCGCCGTCGGGGAGCTCTGGGGTGAGTGCGGACAGACCGCTTCGTTGCGCCTCCGTGCGGTGTTGCCGGAACGGTGGGCGGCTGGGCGCGGCTCTGTCGGAGTCGATCATTACCATAGACGTATGTCGATCCGTTTCCGGCGGCTGAGTGCCCGCAGCTGAAGGCTGAACCATTCCATGGCGGGTCATGGCGTGCTGCTCCCGGTCGACCGGGAACCGTGTGGCGGTCCGCGCGGCTGCCTCCATCGTTCGAACACCTCGATGACGATCATGCGGCCGCCACAGCAGGGGCATGGCGGGCGGAAGTTGTCCGGTTCGTCCGTGGTGTCATCGTCGGACGGTACGGCGACGTTCAGGAGTTCACGAGCAAGCGCGACGCTGGCCTTGCGAGCAGAGCCGGCAAGCAGTCCGCAGTGCCGGATGCGGTGGAACCCCTTTGGCAACACGTGGAGCAGGAAGCGGCGGATGAACTCGTCGGTCGCGAGCGTCATGAGCTGCTGCCGGTCGGCGCCTTCGCGACGATAGTCCTCACATGAGGGTCATCACGTCAAGTCGGGCTTCATGGCGACATTATACGTTCCTAATTCGGAGGACGGCATCCACGGTCTGAGCCCGGTTGCATGACGCGGCCCGGTATCTGGGCCTGATCAACCTCACATCCGGTCGCCGCCCGTATCCGCGCCACATACTTCCGAATGCTAAGGAGCCCGAGCCACGCAAGTCGGCGGTGTAGGAAGATGCGCTTCCTTTTCCCGCACAGCCACGCGTTTCCCAATGGCCGGGTTACGGTTGAGCAGGACGGAGCCGTCGGATCGGAAGGCTTTGTCGAGTTCGGCGATGGCATCACCCTCATCGCCGACTGGCAACATGAGGGAGATAGGCTCGCGGGATCGGCGGCGAGAGCGTTACGAGCGGGCGAACGCGAGCAAGGGGCCGTAGTCGCCCGCGTCGGCGGCCTTGAGTGCCGCAATATACTCTTTTCGGGTTGCCGACGGATCAACGAGATTGATCTGGCCCCAGGTGAACCGCGGCTGGCCGAGTTCGATCGCAAGCAGGTCGCCGATCATGCGCGAGAAGCGGCCATTCCCGTTGGGATAGGGATGGATCGCAACAACCCGGTGGCTGAAACGGATCGCGATTTCATCCGGCGGAAACGTCGAGCGCTCGGTCCAATATTTCGCATCGTCGATCGCCTGATAATATTCGACGGGGATGCGATAGGCGTCGATGTCGATGTTGCGCGCCGTCGTGCGATACGTGCCCGCCCACTTCCACACATCGCCATACATCTGTTTGTGCAGCTCGTTCAGGAACCCTTGGTCGAGCACCTTGCGCTTTCGCCGCCCGACCCAACGAACGGCGTCGGCGATATTGGCAAGTTCCGCCTCGTTCAACTCGTCGCGCGTCGTGATGTAGGAAGGAATGAGCTGTTCGCGCTCCTCGGCTTCGAGCGGTGTGTTCCCGTCGTCATCACCCTCAAAAAGCGGATCGCTCATTCTTTGTCCCACAGCTTCCGCGAAAAGTGCGAGAGGTAGTCCGCCACGATGCGACGCTTTTGCCCTTCAAGGTCTTCCGCGTTCACCGCCTGATTTTCGAGACGCATCGTGTGATTGAGATGCGCGAGTTCGTTCCTCACCTTGCGCTCGGCCTGATCGTGGAGAATGTCGTCGAGGGCCTTGGTCGGTACAAAGGCATAGACGAACTGACAGTCGAGCGCTTCGGCTGTCTCGCGTAAGGTCTTGAGGGTGATCGCGCCCAGGGCTTCCGCCTTCTCGATCGTCGTCACGCGAGAGGGGGCCACGCCCATGCGCTCGGCGAGCTGGCGCGTAGTCATGCCTAGGGCCTCCCGAATGGCTTTCGTCCAGCCACGCGAGGGCGTCACGATAGGGGCGGCTCTCAGGGGAGAAAGCCGTCTATCGAGGTTCTTTCTGGCCAGTCTGGCTTGCTCGTCACTCATATATATGTGTCCATTTCAGGCAATCTTTAACACATATATGTGAGCAAAATAATTGGCTCCGCTCACTCCTATATGAGCACAATTATCGAGATTGCTCATGTCTATATGAGCGAGAAACCGCCTGAATTGGGGAAAGCCTTCCCCTGCGGCCGAGCCACGGTCTCGGCCGACCCCTTCTGCGGGGAGACCCCGCAACGCCCCCTAGAGTGAGAGTGCGGGGCGCGGCCGCGCGCACTTGGCTTGCCGAGCCCGAAGCCGACCTATTACCCGTCGGATACTTCCACGTCTTCTTCACGCTGCCCGCCGAGGTCGCCGGCATCGCCTTCTACAGTAGGGCGATGATCTACGACCTGCTATTCCGCGCCGCGTCGGAGACGATGCTGACGATCGCGGCGGATCCAAAACACCTTTGCGCGCGCATCGGCATCACAGCCGTGCTCCCCACCTGGGGTTCGGCGCTGACGCACCATCCGCATGCCCACATGATCGTGCCGGGCGGCGGCATCGGGTCGGACGGATCACGCTGGATATCGTCGCGTCCTGCCTTCCTCCTGCCGGTGCGCGCCGTCGTCCAGGAGGCCTACATCCAAGGGCATCTCGACGGGCTCGGTCCACGCGTCAGCGCCTTCTCAGCCATCCGGCGCGGCTCCAGGAAGCCAGGGAAGTAGGAGCCCTTCCTGAGCTTGGGTATGCGCAGCTCGACCGTGCCGGCGCGCGTCTCCCAATCCCTGGCCCGGTAGCCGTTGCGCTGGGCCAGCCGAAGCGGGCTCTTCTCGCCATAGGCGGCGCCGGTGGCAGCCCCCACCTCCATCTCCATCAGCCGCTCGGCGGCAAAGCCGATCATCTCGCGCAGCAGATCGGCGTCCGGGTCTTCTCCACGAGAGCGCGCAGGTTCATCATGTCGTCGGTCATCGGTGGTCCTTCCACAAAGGGGTTGGTGTCGACAACCAGACCCTACCGGGGAACATCGATGACCGCCGCAAAGCCGCTCGCTCGCTACGGCGCTGTTGAGGGCGCGCTCGCGAACGGCTGCCCTATCGCCGAGCTACACCACCTGTGGGGACGCGACCCGTGAAGACCATCCGGCCAATGTCAAAAGACCGCACTGGATCGATGCCGCCGAGATCGGGCTGCGATTCTTCGCCGCTCATCGCAGTTGGAAGTTCACGAGGCGAAGAGACACATAGTCTTGATCGCCCACAACCCAACAGTCGTGGGCACGGATGAAATCTGAAAAGCATGCGGAGGCGAGTAGTCCCTGCTTGGTGCAGCCACCCGAAATCGCGCCGGTGCACAGATCGGAGACGGAGAGCCATGCGCCGAAGATCGGGGGAGTGGCCGGGCTTCAATGCATTGACATAGATCAGCCCGCCAAGCATGAGGGTTCCGACAACGTGTGGACGAGACGTTGTGCGCGGCAGACCCGGCGGTATTTCGCGACTCCTAAGGCGCGGCACCCAGCTGTTTCATGCCCAGCCTTGCCGCGCCGTATTCGACAAAATCCTTGGGGCAGCCATCGATAGCAGCCCGATACTGCTTTATGGCGTCGGCGTCCTGCTTCGATACCTGATCGAATGCGCCGACGTAGAAGTTGGCTTCACATTTCTCGCCCTGGCTGGATGCCGCCGCCATGACATCTACGGTTTGAAGCTTGCCTTCGAGCAGTCTTACCACTGGCGCCGGCCATTTTCTCATGTCCAGATTTTTTTCGACGGAATCAGGATCGACCGTCAGGCTGTTTGCCCGCTTTGTCAGCGTCAGCATGATGGCGCCGTAGGTGTTGTTAGGCGAGTTGTCGACGACCTCCGCGAAATCCGCCTGGGCCTTTCCAATATGGCCGCCAAAAAAGAAAGAGATGCCGCGACGCAAATAAGCGCCGGCATTTTTCGGATCAAGCTCTATCACCCGGTCGTAGTCGGCGATGGCGCGGTCGCTGTCGCCCTTGCTGCTCCAAGCCGCGCCGCGATTACTGTAGGCTGTGGCATATTTGGGATCGAGGTCGATTGCCTTGCTATAGTCGGCGATGGCGCGGTCGCCGTCGCCCTTTCTACCCCAAGCCAAGCCGAGATTGTTGTAGGCAAAGGCATAATTCGGATCGAGCTTGATCGCCTGGGCATAGTCGGCGATCGCGCGGTCATAGTCGCTCTTGGCCTGCCAGGCATCACCGCGATGCCTGTAGGCTTTGGCATCGTTCGAATCGAGCTTGACCGCCTGGTCGTAGTCGGCGATGGCGTGGTCGTAGTCGCCCTTGTCGTACCAGGCGTCGCCGCGATTGTAGAAGACCTTGGCAATGTTCGGGTCGAGCTTGATCGCCAGGTCATAGTCGACGATGGCGCGGTCGTCGTCGCCCTTGCCCCGCCAGGCGTCGCCGCGATGGCTGTAGGCGTTGGCAGCATTCGGATCGAGCTTGATCGCCTGGTCATAGTCGGCGATGGCGCGGTCATAATCGTCTTTGTCGTACCAGGCGTCGCCGCGGTTGTAGAAGGCTTCGGCATTATTCGGGTCGACTTTGAGCGCCTGGCCATAGTCGGCGATGGCGCGGTCGTCGTCGCCTATGGCGATCGAAGCGTCGCCGTCGCTTATATAGGCGTTGGCGTAGTCATTATTGGCTTTGGCATCATTCGGGTCGAGCCTGATCGCCTGGTCATAGTCGGCGACGGCGCGGTCATAGTCGCCCTTTTCGTTCCAGGCATTACCGCGATTGTCGTAGGCTTTGGCATTATTCGGGTCGAGCTTGATCGCCTGGTCATAGTCGGCGATGGCGCGGTCCTTGTCGCCCTTGAAGCTCCAGGCGTAGCCGCGATTGTAATAGGCCGTGGCATTATTCGGGTCGAGGTCGATCGCTTGGTCAAAGTCGGCGATGGCGCGGTCGTAATCGCCTTTGAGACCCCAGACGTTGCCCCGATTGATGTAGGGCAAGGCATCGTTCGGACCGAGCTTGATCGCCTGGTCATAATCAGCGATGGCGCGGTCCTTGTCGCCCTTTTCTTCCCAGACGTTGCCGCGATTGTAATAGGCCATGGCATAATTCGGGTCGAGCTTGATCGCCTGGTCATAGTCGGCGATGGCGCGGTCCTTGTCGCCCTTCTCTTCCCAGGCGTTGCCGCGATTGTCGTAGGCGGCAGACCTGTTCTTCTTAGTCTCGCGTTTGTCATCAATGACGCTGGTACATGCCTCGATCTTCTGATCGAGGTTTCCGTCCTGCTTAACGCAAGGGTCGTGATCCTTGTTCGCTGCGAAGCTGTAATTGGCTGGCGCAATGGCCAGAAATATCCCAAGCGCCCAGGAGTTTCGCATTTGGCCCTCCGCAGAATCAGCAGGCGCTCTACGCCCTGTCTAGGCCTAGACCGCAGTCAACGGCTGGGTTGGAACGGTCTGGCGCCGAAGGCCAATATGAAGCCTTCATGTTGGTGACCTTTCCTAAAAACAGGTCCAACGAGCAAACGGATACTGCGCCCTATTGGTATTTTAGACAATGCTTAAATGCCCCCGAGATTTATGGACAGGCGCGCGTGATATCCCACACGAGCCGTTTCGTAGCTTCCCCGCCAATCTACGCGCCCTCTGATCGTATGATCGGGGCCTCGCGGAAGGGATTGATTTCTTCCGCTCTTGGAAGAGTCCACAAATGGCGTGTTGGAGAGTGTCGCTTGGGGGCCGATATGCTGGCGCGGCCCCTAGAACTGGCAACGACAACTTTACCATCATCGCAATGGCCAGCCCTGTTCGGCAGGAACAGGTTCTCCATTTGCCGTCCAGTCTGGCTGGGGTTCTTGGAAGCTTTTCGAACTTTCTGGGTCGCGCCTCAGCCCGGATTGCGGGCGCTCATGGACAACCTGGGACACTAGATCCGGCTTCTGGACAGTTTGTGCCGTCCTGATAGTGCAAGTCCGGATGAGCCCCCACGTGCTGTCCAAACGGCCGCTTTGCGCCTCATTCATTCCCACGGTCCAGTCCATTCAATCAAAAGCGGGCATCGCCAATGGACAGGTCTCAGGCTGTTGTCTGCCCAACACTGGTCTCGAACGACCGGAATCGATCCGATTCGGATCAACCGACCAATGGCTCCGAGCTATCTTCCTTTGGCTCGGCAGTAGTGGCAGACTGGATCGAGGGAGCACGACATGAGTGAGGCCCGTAAAATAGCAGCGATCCTGGTCTCGGATGTAGTCGGCTACAGCCGGCTAGCCAGCGCAGATGAAGATCGCATCTTGGCGCGGCTGCGGGCGCTGCGCAGCGATCTCATCGATCCCACCATCGCAGTTCATCGTGGTCGCGTCGTCAAGCGCACAGGCGACGGGATCCTCGTCGAGTTCAGCAGCGTGGTAGAAGCAGTGCGATGCGCGATCGAAGTGCAGAACGCCATGCTTGAGCGCAATGCCGGGGTGCCGGATGATCGCCGCATTGAGTTCCGGATCGGCATTCACCTGGGCGACGTCGTGCAAGAACGCGATGGTGACCTTATGGGTGATGGCGTCAACATCGCCGCACGCCTGGAAGGCATCTGCGAACCCGGCAATATCTGTCTTTCCGAGCAGGCCTACTGGCAGGTAAAGTCACGGCTCGACATCGCGATCAACGATCGCGGTGAGGTTCAACTCAAGAACATCACCGATCCGGTCCGGGTCTATTCGCTACAGGTCGGCGGTCCCTCCAAGGCAAAGCCCGCGACCCTAAGTGAGCCCCTTGTGCTGGAGAAGCTTTCGCAGCCGCCCGCAACGCCCGACAAGCCTTCGATTGCCGTGCTGCCCTTCATCAACATGAGTGGCGATTCCGAACAGGAATTTTTCACCGACGGGCTGACGGAGGACATCATCACCGATCTGTCGAATGTATCCGGCTTCTTCGTCATCGCCCGCAACTCCACCTTTGCCTATAAAGGCAAGCCCACCGACATCCGTCAGATCGCTCGCGATCTGGACGTCAAATATGTTCTCGAGGGCAGCGCCCGGCGATCCAACAAGCGGTTGCGCGTCAATGTGCAGCTTATCAATGCGGCAGAAGGCGGCAATCATGTGTGGGCCGAGCGCTTCGACCGCGAAATCGCCGACATCTTCGACGTTCAGGACGAGGTCACGCGACGCGTTGTTCAAGCGATTTCTGGCAAGCTTGGTGAAAAGAAACTTATTCCCCGTTCCCGACCGTCAAATCTCGAAGCCTATGATCTCTGTGTTAGGTCGCGAGGCAAGTGCAACAATTCTAGATCGGACAACAGTGAGGCGTGTGCTGACTTGGAACGTGCCGTCCAGATCGATCCAAACTACTGCGAGGGGCACAGCAATCTTGCCATCTCACTGCTATTTGGCTGGATTGTTTGGGGAGAGCCACAGGAACCCGGCCGCGCAAATGCTCTGATACACGCGCAACGGGCCGTGGAAATCGATCCCGACGATTCCCACGCTCGCAGAATCCTAGGCTGCGTTCAGCTTTATGAGCGTAATTGGGATGAAGCAAAAACTCAATTCGATGCTGCCGTTCGGCTTAATCCCAACAATGCAGATGCGGTCGCATGGACGGGTGAGCTTCAAATCTACTTAGGCGATCCGCAAGCGGCGCTGATAGCTTGTGGTGCTGCGCTCCGTATAAATCCTCGTCCACCCGGTTGGTATTTCTGGATCATGGGAATGGCGCAGATTTCCTCCGGTCGCTATGAAGAAGCTGTTGTGTCGTTGAGCCGGGAAGAAACGTACGGGACGGGTTCGAGGGAGCACCTGGTTCCCGCGCTTGCCCTTGCCGGTCGCGTTCCCGAGGCACAGGAGGAAGCCCGCCTATTCCTTGCGGGGAATCAAAATTGGAGGGTCGGTGATTTGGTGGCGAACTCTCCTTTCAAGAGCCCGAGTGATGCTCAGCCGTTTGTTGACGGATGGCGTCTGGCCGGCTTGCCAGATTAGGCGGTATGGAAAGGGAGCCGTATTCCAAGCTCGCAATCAATCTATGTCGTCGAAAAAATCGGCAGTGGCGTCGGGCTGCTCCTTAATCTCTCGCGAGTGGAGTTTCCCGAGTTTTGGGGGACGCGGTAATCCCGCCGCAACCGTGATAGGTTCGGTATGGGCAGGCAATGACCGAAGTGCCGTCAGCTCGCGGCAATCCTGGTGGCAGACATCGTCGATTTAAGACGCCTGACGGCGAACGACGAGGATCGTACGCTTGCAGGCATCCGCGCGTTGCGAAGCAACCTCGCCTCGGCAAGCACGATCTCGAATTGCCCGCTTTGAGCATCGCTCAGGAGCCGCCACACTACGACTACACGCCAGCTGAGTGCGGTACGAAGGCTTGCCGCTTAATTAGTTGCCGCACGATGGACCCCCCTCCCGAAAGCGAAGGGCGATATCCGATCCGTCGACTCGGTTCTTCACGTTGTGTCAATTGCTTCGTCGCGAAGTGGAAGCAACCGCTATCGATAATGCTTCGATCGACCCTCCCCGTTTGGGACCATTCGACTCGACGGTGCCTGTTGACCAATCCGACTAATATCCTGGAAGACCGAGCGGATCTGTGGCCAGGGAAACTCAGCACAGTCTTCGGAGACTTGGCCTTCCCTAAGGCCGCGACGCCCGCAAGGGAAGCGGCAGGGGTTTCGGACAACATTTCGAGCAGTTGCTCCACTCGATCGCCGGCCTCACACTCGGCGAGCAACGTCGTGGAATAGCCAATCTCCCTATCGGCGGCATCCCAGCGCGCCTGGTGAGCTGCAAGTTCCGCTTCAGCCTTAGCGCGCACCGCCGCGTCTCCCGTCAGTTCATGAAGCGCCTCAAGTGAATGCGTCGTCACGCTCTCGCCATCACGCAGTCGAACATTGGCGGAAGGAAATCCGACAGTCTCGACGAGTTTTCGCTCCAGGCGTTGCTGCTTTCGGCACAGCCATTCAGTGCGGTCATGGGCCGCTTGCCATTTTTGCCAGACGGCCACGGCTGGATCTACGGATTGGTTCGTTTCAAGGGCGTTGCTGACGAATTCATTCCCCTTAGCTCCCACAATTGCAATTGCCGTTCCCTCAAGTACCCTCCTTCGGGTGACGAAAGGCCGAGTCGTGGTATTGTCGGAATCAGATGGGGTATTCGGCTTGAGCCCCATCTTCAACGGTGAAGCAAGAAGGTGCAGCGCTTCGAGCTGATGGTAGAACGTGGTCTGTCCAACAGCCACAAGCATCAGGAAAGGAAGCGCAATATGAAGCACTTTGTCGGTCTCGATGTCTCGGTGAAGGAAACCGCCGTTTGCCTTGTCGACGAATCCGGCAGGATCTGTCGTGAAGTGAAGGTGGTCAGCCACCGCGCATCAGTCAGCGCGCGTCACCTGGCGGTCGTTGCCATGGCTTCTTTAAGAGCGGGATGCTCTTCTGCGGAGCGCGATGTATTTGGGCAACGATGCCGTTGCGACCCGTCTGCGTGCGCAACTGGGCGCCGTCGTTGGAAGCCTTGGGTCCTATCAACCTTTCGAACTGGCGAGATGCGCGGTTCTTCGCCCGCGTTGCCAACAACAGGCTCCAGCGGCCGAACTGGACAGACATCGGGGCGGGAGTCTGGCCTACCAGCCGCCGGCGGACGAGACCGCGCATCTCGCAGCGATGGAGAAGATGCGGGGTGAGTTCGTCCGGTCGAGCGAAATCGAGGAGCGCATCAGTCTGGCGACCGATGGCAAAGGCGAACACGCAACCGCCGCAACGGCACGCGATGCGGTCGAATTTGCAGAAGGGCGACCATACCAATGCCCTCAAATCGCGCTCGACGCGGCTGATCACGACTGCCTTGTTAGTGGCGCGCGATGGGGATGACGAATTGCTCGCGACACACGACGGGTGGGTTCGTCAGGTCATCTCGACCGCGCTGGAAGAGCAATCCAATCTGGCGGCCGTTCGCAGGCTGCGCTGCAACCGTCCGGCGATACCGACGCTTGCCCTGATCCATCTCTGGGCACGCAACCCGAATTTAAGGTTCATTCGATGTGCTTCGGGAGAACATCGGATGTTTTGGACTACAGTTCCCGTCGATCGACAATATTTTTGCCGCGCCTAACAAAACTGCGCCAGCCCCCGTAGGCGGAGATATCGGATGCGTCTGCAAGGCCGGCGGTTTCCGCCAGAAATCCCTTGGCCGCGCCGCCATCCTCGAGTTCTATTGTTCCTACGCCGAGCGGTGCGGGGATGGCTGCAACGAACCGCCCGAACGCATCCGGATCAAGCCGCCAGACCTCGACGTCAATACACATGCCATCCCTAGCGACGCGGACGAGGCCCGGCTTGGGCACGGACTGGCCAGCGAGAGCATAGAGCCGGTAGGCAGCCGTAGTTCTCGTTGACCTCGAGAATTGGGCACCTAAACCCCGGAGCTGAGCGTTGAGCGGCATGCCGGAAAGGTGAGCGCCGACGACGACAAGTTCGATTGTGCCGTCGTCGGCCGGCCGAGTAGGCGAAGACTGGCCCGGCAAAGGCCAGCCGGTCGCACCGAGGGAAAGGCCGCTCTGGGCATGCAAATCGCGAGCGAGCGACGCGGCCAGCGCGTCCTGGCCGCGTATACCGAGCAGGGTCACACTCATCGGCAGGCCGTCGCCTCGTGTGCCTGTTGGCACGGCAATGCCGCACATATCGAGCAGGTTGACGAAGTTGGTGTAGGTGCCGAGCCGGCTGTTGGTGACGATTGGGTCGGCGAGGACGGCATCGACGGTGTAGTGCGTTGGTGCCGTCGGCACGCAGATCAGATCGACGGAGGCGATGACTGAGGCGAGCTTGGCCTTGTCGGCCTGCAAGGCATAAAGGCCCTTGAAGGCGTCTGCCGCCGACAGCTGGCGCGCGCCACCGATGATCTGACGCGTCACCGGATGCATCGCCGCTTCGTTGGTGTCCATGAAATCGCGGATCGCAGCATAGCGCTCCGCAACCCAGGCGCCCTCATAGAGCAGGTTGGCGGTGGCGTAGAAATCGCCGAAGGGGATTTCGACCAGCTTGCAGCCGAGCCTTTTCAACATCGAGAGCGCAGCGGCGAAAGCGGCTTGCATGGCATCATCGCCAAAGAATTTGAGGTCCGCCTGCGCCGGAACCCCGACGGTCAGCACCGGCGGGCGAGCGGCGAGAGGCGGCGCGGCAATGGCGCGCGAGTAGGGATCGGCCTCGTCCTTGGCGGCGGCCACTCTGAAGACCGTGTAGGCATCGTCAACGGTGAGCGCGAAGATCGAGATGCAGTCGAGCGTGCGGCAGGCCGGTACCACGCCGGCGGAAGACAGTGCGCCGACGGTCGGCTTCAACCCAACGATGTTGTTGAGCCCGGCCGGGATGCGGCCGGAGCCGGCGGTGTCGGTGCCAAGCGCGAAGGAGACGATGCCGCGTGCCGTGGCGACGGCCGAACCGGACGATGATCCGCCAGGCACCAGTTTCGGGTCGAAGGCGTTCTTCGGGATAGGGTAGGGCGAGCGCACGCCAACGAGACCGGTGGCGAACTGGTCGAGATTGGTCTTGCCAATCACCAATGCTCCGGCCGCTTTCAGCCGGGCAACCACCGTGGCGTCCTTTTGCGGCGTATAGGCATATTCGGCGCAAGCCGCCGTGGTCGGCATGGCGGCGACGTCGATATTGTCCTTGACCGCGAAGGGTATCCCCCACAGCGGCTTCGTCATGGGATCGAAGGGCCCGAGCGCGACCGCCTGCTCAAGCAGGTCGGCCCTGCCGGCAAGGTGGATGAAGATGCCGGGGTCCGCGGCTTGGGCGATGCGCTCGAACACCGCGTCAATCATGGCTGACACGGGCAGGCCCGCCGCATAGGCGGTGTGCAGGCTGCCGAGATCGAAACGAATGTCGCTCATTGTCCTTCCCCCAGAATGATTACCGGCAGATCCCACTGGATCAGCACGACGCAGCCGTTTTCCGTCCACACCGAATGCTCGGTGCCGACCGGATTGAGGATGACGCACCCGGCGGCATAATCGCCATTCTCGTCGCTTTGCGTGCCCTCCAGCACGACAATGGTCTCCAGCCCGACATGGCGATGGCGTGGCACACCGGCGCCGGGCTGGTATTTCAGGATCGCTACGGAGGGCTCTACCGGGCCGCCCTTCAGCAGCCAGTGTACCGTGATGCCTTCGCGAAAATGCTGGAGCGCAAGTTCGCGCCAACCCCCGTCAAGGAGGCCGGCAAAACTCAGATTAGGCATTGGCAATTCCCTCGAGCACCTGGTCGGTCGTCGCCGTCCAGCCGACAATGGCGCCTTGCGCCCGGATCATCGCAATCGCCGCTGTCTTGAATTCGGCGAAATAGCTTTCGGTCGCATCCTCGGCCAGGAGGCACTCGTAGCCGCGATCGTTGGCTTCACGCATCGTCGTCTGCACGCAGACCTCGGTGGTGACACCGGCGAAGACCAGTTGCTGCGCGCCAAGTCGCCTGATGTTGTCACCGAAGCTGGTCGCGTAGAATGCGCCCTTACCGGGTTTCTCGATCACTATCTCGCCGGGCAGGGGGGCCAGTTCATCGAGGATCGCGGTACCCGGCTCACCTGATATCAGCACCCGCCCCATCGGGCCGACATCGCCGATGCGGATCGACGGGTTGCCGCGATTGCGCTTGGTCGGCGGCAGGTCCGAGAGATCGGGCTTGTGGCACTCCATGGTGTGGATCACCGGCAGGCCGGCGGCCCGAAATCCCTCGATCAGCTTCTTTACCGTCGGCACGATCGCCGTGATGCGCCCGACATCGTTGCCGAGGCTGGCGCCGAAGCCGCCCGGCTCGGCGAAATCGCGCTGCATGTCAATCACGACGAGCGCCATCGTTTGCGGCTTGAAGACAAAGGCAAAGGGCAGGGCATCGATTTCGGCCATCAGTGATGTCCCGCCATATGCTCGCCGATCGTCTGGACGCTGGCTTGCGCGATCGGTGTTTCGTAGACCAGCGCGCCGTCCGACATGACGAAGATGCGGTCGGATAGTTCGAGCAGTTCGTCGAGATCCTCCGACATCAAAAGCACCGCGGCACCGGAATTTCGCGCGCGCATGATCCGCGCCCGGATTTCAGCCACGGCGGAAAAATCGAGGCCGAAGCAAGGGTTCGAAACGATCAGCAGATCGACCTCGCCAGTGAGTTCGCGGGCGAGCACCGCACGCTGGACATTGCCACCGGAGAGCGACGAGATCGGTGAAGCCAGCGACGCCGTCTTGACCTTGAACTGCTCGACCAGGCTCGCAGCGAAGCTCTTGATGCCACTGGTGTTGATCCAGTTCACCGGCTTGCCGTTGCCATCGATGTCGAAGGTGCGAAAGGCGATGTTCTCGGCCACCGTCATCCTCGGCGCGCAGGCGTTCTTCAGCGGCTCCTCTGGAATGAGACGTACATTCAGCGTTCGCGCCTCGGTACGGCTCGACGCGTAGGGCGAGCCCTTGACCAGCACCGCGCCGCCGTCGCGCGCACGCTGCCCGGCCAGCACTTCGAGGAACTCCTTTTGACCATTGCCGGAGATGCCGGCAATACCGACAATTTCGCCGGAGCGCACCCCGAGATCGTCGATGCGGATCGATTTCAGCCCGGTGCGGTCCGGCGCCTTCAGCGAAGTCACCTTGAGCACGAGGTCCGCGTCCGGCTTTGTTAGCGCGCGGCTGTCGAGCGCGGTGATCGGCTGGTCGCCGATCATCATCCCCGCCATCGCCTTGTGATCGAGGTCGGCGACCCTACCGGTGCCGGTCAGCTTGCCCTTGCGCAGCACGCTGACATCGTCGGCGAACGCGGTCACCTCGTGGAATTTGTGCGAGATCATCAGCACGGTCAGATCGCCGGCCTTGGTCATGCCGCGCACCAGGCCAAGCACTTCCTGTGCTTCGCCCGGCGTCAGCACCGAAGTCGGCTCATCGAGCACGAGGAAGTTACGGCCGAGATAGAGCTGCTTGACGATTTCGAGCTTCTGCTTCTCGCCGGCGGCAAGCTCGGCCACTTTCACGTCGAGCGGCAGCTTGAACGGCATGCGCTGCATGAAATCGGCGAGGTCGGCGCGCTCCTGCCGCCAGTCGATGATCCCGGGAACCTTCTCGCGAGAAATGACCAGGTTTTCCGCGCCCGTCAACGAAGGCACCAGCGTGAAATGCTGGTAGACCATGCCGAGGCCGAACGCCGAGGCATCGCGCGGGCTGGTGACAGATACTTCGCGCCCCTCGACCAGGATGTCGCCCGCGGTCGGGTGATAGAAACCCATCATGCATTTCACCAGCGTCGACTTGCCGGCGCCGTTTTCGCCGAGCAGCGCATGGAACGACCCCGCCGGCACCTTGATCGACACGGTGTCGAGGGCGGTGAAGCCACCGAAGCGCATCGTCATGCCGATCGTCTCGACGCCAACCGCTTTTTTGTCGCCCTCACTCATGGCTGAGTCCCATCATGGCAGTTGCGCGGCGAAGGCTTTCGAATTCGACACCGCGCCGAACACGCCGCCCTGCATCGTGATCATCTTGATGGCCGCCAGATGGTTGCCGTAGTCGGTGGCGCCGCAGCAGTCCTCCAGCATGACGCACTCGAGGCCACGGTCATTGGCTTCGCGCATCGTGGTGTGCACGCAGACATCCGTGGTGATGCCGGTAAGCACGATGTTCTGGATGCCGCGTCGGTTGAGGATCAATTCCAGGTCGGTGGCGCAGAACGAACCCTTTCCCGGCTTGTCGATGATCGGCTCGCCTTCGATGGGGTAGAGATCGGGGATGATGTCCCAGCCCGGCTCGCCGCGCACCAGGATGCGCCCGCACGGGCCGGGATCGCCGATGCCGGCATTGATGCGGCGCGAACGCCAGCGCTTGTTGGCCGGCAGGTCGGCAAGATCGGGACGATGGCCTTCGCGCGTATGAATGATGGTGTAGCCCTTGGCTCGCATCGCCGACAGCACAGCCTTGATCGGTTCGATCGGCGCCCGCACCAGCGACAGGTCGTAGCCCATATGGTCGACATAACCGCCAGGCCCGCAGAAATCCGTCTGCATATCGATGATCATCAACGCCGTGTTGTCGGGCCTCAGATCGCCATTGTACGGCCACGGATAGGGGTCGGCATCAATGTAGTGCTGGGCGAATTCGGCTCTGGCGTTCATGCGGAAACTCCAGTCATCTCATTTGGTGATTGACAGCTCGCCGGGCGCGCCGGCCAGCGAGCGGCCCGGTGAGGAGGTGGCGATCATGATGACGAGCGTGAGGATGTAAGGGGCGGCGTAGAACAGGTAGTAGCCTTGCGTGACGCCGACCGACTGCAGCGCCGGCCCGAGCGCTCCAGCGCCGCCAAACAGCAATGCGGCGGCAAAGCAGCCGAGCGGGTTCCAGCGCGCGAAGATAACCAGCGCCACCGCCATCAGCCCTTGTCCGGAGGAAATGCGCTCGGTCCAGCTGCCGGGATAGTAGAGGGAGAGATAGGCGCCGCCGATGCCGGCGAACGCGCCGCCGACGCCAGTGGCGAGCAGGCGCACGGTGTCAGGGTTGAGACCCATGGCGCGTGCCGCGTCGGAACTGTCGCCGACCACACGCACAATCAGGCCGGCGCGCGTGTTGCGGAAGGCCCACCACAGCACGGCCGACAGCACCGCCCCGATCAGGAACAGCACGTTGACGTCGAGTGCGGCCTGCACCTGTGGAATATCGGACCAGCCGCCGAAGGGGATCGCCGGTAAACTGGGTGCCTTGGGCTGGATGAACGGCTTGCCGAAGAAGAAGGCGAGGCCGGAGCCGAACAGCATCAGCGCTATGCCGATCGCGATGTCGTTGACCTTGGGAAATTTGCAGATCCAGCCGTGGAACAGGCCGAAAAAGGAGCCGGCGGCTGCCGCCGCGAACAGGCCGAGCCATGGCGAGCCTGATATCACCGCGATCGCATAGGCGGTCATGGCGCCGAACACCAGCGTGCCTTCGAGGCCAAGGTTGATCCGGCCCGAGCGCTCGGTGATGGCTTCGCCCAGCGAAACGAAGATGAAGGGCGTCGAAACGCGGATGGCGCCGCCGAGGATGGCGAGCGGGACGCCCCAGAGGCCGATGTCGGTCGGGTCCATCAGGCGATCCTCTTCAAGTGATCGGACCTCTTCCAGAGATCCGGATTGAATGCCTTGAAGCGACCGTAGAAGGTCTCGCTGAACAGGATGACGATAAACAGCATGCCTTGCAGCACCAGCACGGTGGCGTCGGGCAGGTCCATGCGCCGCTGGATCAGTCCGCCGGAGGCCTCGATGCCGCCGAGCAGGAAAGCGACCGGGATGATTGCGAGCGGATTGTGGCGGGCGAGGAACGCGACGAGAATGCCTGTATAGCCGTAGCCGGCAGCGAGCGAGGCGTTGGCGCTACCCTGCACGGCGGCGACTTCGAGCATGCCGGCGACACCGGCGAAGCCGCCGGCCAGCGCTGTGAATCCGACGATCAGCGGCCCGACGGCAAGCCCCTGCACCTGGGCGGCCTTGACGTTGCCGCCCGCGATGCGGGCGGCAAACCCCCAGCGGGTCTTCTCGATCAGCACCCAGGACAGCACGCAGGCGACGATGCCGACGACGATACCCCAATGCACCTCGATGCCAGGAATGTTGCCGATGCGGTAAGCCTCCGCCAGCGGCTGTGTCGACGGCTTGTTGAGCGAGGCCGGATCGCGCAACGGCCCTTCGACCAACTGGTTCATCAGGGCAATGGCGATATAGGCCATCAGCAGGCTGGAGATGGTCTCGTTGACGGCGCGGTAATGGCGCAGCGCGCCGACGGCACCGATCCAGATGCCGCCGGCGGCCATGCCCGCCACGCCCATGACGAGAATGACGATGAACGACGGCGCGCCATTAAACGCCATGGCGGCCGCGGCCGCCGCGACACCGCCGAGCACGATCGCACCCTCGCCGCCGATGACAACGAGGCCGAGCCGCGCCGGCAGCGCCACGCAGAGCGCAGCGAGCAGCAAGGGGGCGGCGCGAGACAGCGAGTTCTGGATGGAGAACCAGGAGCCGAAGCCGCCGCGCCACATCACTTCATAGAGCTGCAGCGGCGACTTGCCGACAGCCAGGATGAACAGGCTGAAGATGGCCATGCCGACGATCAGCGCGGCGACCGGAATGACGAAGGCCTCGGCCCGTCTGGCGACCCGTTCGAGCGCCGCCGGATAACCCCTGACGCCGAACATCGGCACGTCCGCGTTGCTGACCGTCTCTGCCATGGCCCCGTCTCCGTCCTGCCGGATCAAGCGGTGGAGCCGACGACCCCGTCGACCAGGTAGTCCATGCTTTCGAGTTCGATGGCGGTCTCGGGGAAGGCCTGGCCTTCGGTGGCGACGACGGCGCCCTTGTTGCTCTTCAGCGGCCCCTTGATGACGGCGAAGCCGCCCTTCATCATTTCCGCCAGCGTGGCGTCGAACTGCTTGCGCGCCGGCTCGCCGACCGCGGGGCCGAGCGGGCTCATCTTGACGAAGCCGTCGGCGAGGCCACCGCGGGTGAAGTTGGGCAGCGGCTTGCCGGCGACGAAGTCATCGACGAACATCTTGTAGACCTTGGCCCAGTTCCACTCCGCGCCGGTGAGGTATTTTTCCGGTGCCAGAGGGCTCTGGTTGGCGTGGTAGCCGCAGACGAAGGCGCCGCGGCCGGCGGCCGTCTCGACCACCACCTTCGGGCTGTCGACATGGCAGGTGACGACGTCGATGCCCTGGTCGACCAGCGCATTGGTGGCCTCCGCCTCCTTGACCGCCAGCGACCATTCGCCGGTGAATATAACCTGGCAGGTGATGGTGGGGTCGACCGAGCGCGCGCCGATCAGGAACGAGTTGATGTTGAGCAGCACCTGCGGGATCGGTTTGGCGGCGACGAAGCCGAGCTTCTTCGACTTGGTGGTGTGGCCGGCCACGACGCCATTGAGATACTGGCCCATGCCGATGTAACCAAAATAGGAGCCGGCGTTCATCGGGTGCTTGGCCTTGTCCCACATGCCGCCGCAATGGCGGAACTGCACGTCGGGGAATTTCGCGCACATGGCGAGCATATGAGGGTCGAAATAGCCGAACGAGGTCGGGAAGATCAGCGCGGCGCCGTCGAGATTGATCATCGATTCCATCGTCTTCTGGACATCGACCGTCTCGGGGACGTTTTCCTCTTCGACGACGGAAATGCCTTCGATACCTTTCAGCGCGGCAGCACCTTCAGCATGCGCCTGGTTGTAGCCATAGTCGTCCTTCGGGCCGACATAGATGAAGCCGACAGTGGCGGCCGCGGCAAAGGCACGGCTCATGGGCAATGCGTTGGAGAGACCGAGAGCCGCCACACCGGTGGCGGTGGTCTTGAGCAAGTCGCGGCGCGTCAGCATGAATCTGTCGGTCATCTGAATGTTCCCTCTGTGAGGCTCTTCGGGAGCCTGTTAACACCTCGCTAAGAAAGTGTATGCAATCTCCGTGCCAGCTTGAGGATTCCAGATTATCTAATAGATTCAACACTCATAGCGGCGTGCGCTGCACAAAGTCCCAGCAATTGCATACACTTGCTGCCTATTACGTACGCTATTTGACAAACGGATTAAAATATAGACATAGAGGAGCAAGTGGCGAGTCGAAACAGCGGCTGGGCCTGCTGGGTTGGGCCGTTTCGGCCACGCAAAAAGACTGTACGGGAGAGAACGTGTCGGGAAAGCGCAGCTTGCTCAGGTCGGGAACGACCGTCGATCAGATGGTGAGGGCGATCGGCGACCGCATCGTCACCGGCGTGCTGCGTCCTGGCGAGAAGCTGGACGAGGCATCGCTCGCCGCGCGCTTCGATGTGTCACGCACGCCAGTGCGCGAAGCACTCGGCCATCTAAGCGCGATGGGATTGGTCGAGAGGCGGCCGAACCGTGGCGCGATAGTCGCCGTGGTCACCCAGGAACATCTTGCATCGATGTTTGAAAGCATGGCTGAACTGGAAGGAATCTGTGCCCGATTTTCCGCCGAGCGCATGAGCGCCGGCGAACGCCGCGCGTTGGAAATCGAGCATCAGGCATCGGCCCGGCTGGTTCGCCTTGGCGCCGAAGAGGACTACGAATATTTCAACACCGAGTTCCATTCACGCCTGTATCGCGGCGCCCACAGCACGCACGTCTTCGAGCTCACCGTCATGACGCGCAGCCGCTTGGCGCCGTTCCGGCGGGCGCAATTCCGGCTTGACGGCCGGCTGACCAAATCCTGGAAGGAACACGACGCGATCGTCAGCGCGATCCTGCGCGGTGATGGCGTGGCAGCCGGCGCTGCCGCCAAGGACCACGTTTCCATAGTCAGCGAGGCCAGCGCTGTCTTTGCCCTCGGCGAGCAGCCAAAGGGCACAATTACCACGATGCCGGTCATCGCCAGCTGAGAAGTGATCCTTGCCAAACGACATGACTATCGAAAGGCAAACCGAGGACCAAAGTCGGCTATAGGTCAGTCGGACACCTTTGGCGCCATCAGGCGGCATGTCCGTTGTCGCTTTTCGGACGCCAGAAGCTGCCAGTTCATTTCTGGCCAAAAGCAGTCGTCAGGCGGTTCTACAACTGGCCATCGACTGGGGTTCCTGGAAGCTTTTCGAACTTTCTGTTTGACACCTCCAGCTGAACTACGCGCGCTCGCGAGATCGGCTGGAATGTCAGAATTCGGAGGGCGCGGCGATGCCTGGCGCCAGCGCGCTTGCGCCATTGGTCCGACCGACTGTCGTAACAAGATTTGTCCACGTCCCCCAGCTCCCAATAGCAGAATGCGTCCGTCTCGACGCAGAGTCCCGAAGTGCCGTTACCGGGAGCGGAACATTAGAGCATTCTAACGGTTATCCGGGTAGATTTGCCAAGGGGCAGAGCGATGGCCGTGCTGGCGCTTGATTTCGTATATTTTCCCGGGTTGAGCGGGAACGATCTCTTAGGCGGACTCGTCTCGCTATTGGCGTGCCTTGTGCTCTACAACGTGATGGCAGAGGATCGCCCGAAACCGTAGACGCGGGGCGCCGCACGCTTATTCAGCGGGAATGCACAGCCAACCGAATTAACATTTCATTGAGGCCGATATCACCTGCCTCAACCCGATTGAGCGGTCATTGACGGGCCTTGCGACGTGAAGACCACCCCGGCCAGTTCAAGCGCTTGTCGGATTGCTGCGATCTTCTCTTTGCGCAAGATTCTTCGGCCGCTCTCGAAATCACGAATGGTCCCCTCGCTGAGACTGCATTTAGCGGCGAGCCGCACTTGCGGCCATTTCAATAGTCCTCGTGCTATTCGGCAATGGTGCGGGGTCAGATCCGGCAATTTTCAGCTATCTATCTCTAGCGGGCTTGGCTGTTTGTGCCACATGACTTGCCGCAGGTGCTCATGTCTACCCGCTGCCCGCACATGGCCCAGGTGTAGAAGTGATCGTGCCCATCGTTGGCCGGTTCACCACGATGCAGGACGCCAGCGGTAGGCGGCTCAATGTCGGGTAGCTTCGTCATCGGCCGTTCAGCTTCTTCGCCTCTCGCTCCAGAACCTCGCGGCTGTTTCCGTGCTTCTCGATCAGGTCCCTCACCTGCTGCGGAATGATGCCCACCTTGCCATCTTTGTTCCTCCTGTGCGAGATCCGCAACGTGCCATCGGCCGCTTCGTTGCAGCGGGCGACATTTCCCTTTCGGAACTATTTCAGCACATGCTAAATTCAATCGCGAGGGATAACTTGGCACCAAAAGCGGTAATCGGGCGTCCCCAGATGCGAAATTCGCTTCCAGCGCGCAATAGGCCCACTGCGGTCGCGGCGTGCTCGCCGTAAAGGTCGGTCGCGGAGTGCAGCGCAAGCTGGGGGTCAGCAGTTCCGCCGGCATCAACGCGATCGCGCGTGGGTGGATCTGAAGACATTCCATAACATGCCACGCGATCGACAGCGCGACAACCAATCAAAGACAAGGTCTTTTGGGGAGCGTCGTGTTTTCCGCCTCGGCGAGCTGACCACTGTGATTGCTCATCAATCCGCACGGCTCCGGCTGGCGGCGCTTTCTTCATTTGCGAGGTGATGACTTCTGTTTTTTGTCCGCCTTGCCCGACTGCAGGATCAGGGCCAGAGCTTCTTCAATTGTGAGGCCACACTTACGAGCGAAATAGCTTGCTTCGGTAATCACTTCGGGCGACCCCGAAGTGGGGACGCCAACAGTTCGCTTGGCCTTTTTTAACTTTCCCATCGTGAGTTTCCGCACCTCGCCGATTCGGAATTTACTCCGAATTCACTGATCCGCATATCTCTGGCACAAACAAACCGTTAGGTGGGCAGCGTTACGCGGCCTAATTGGGCCCACTTCGTCAGTGAAGGTGGACGGGGCCGCCGTGCAGATACGGGGCCATCACACCAGCCAACGTTTCGAGAATGCTTAGATCGCTGACTTGGCCATTCGGCTCAACAAAAAAGTCATCGTCCTGTCGCCCGACATGATTGACGACTACCTTGAAGCGGTAGTGAGGCATCGTGGCCCGCAGATCGCGTTCCAGATCCGCAACGAATCGAGCGTTGACGTTCCCGCAAATGCGAGGCGGAACAACCACGAACCCAGTGGCAACTCGGGGCAATTCTACGTCCTCACAGACGAAGCCATCGCCAGACAAGTTATCGTAAATCTAAGGGTGCCGATAGATTAAGGCCTCTCGTCATTGCAGTCGAACAATCGGGCATTCCTGCCGCCGCCTTGAGGCGCATCCTGTGCTTAAGTCACGATGCTGGACGGCCGGCGCCATTGGGCGGGGGGTGGGTGGGGCTTCAGGCGCC
>NZ_VFVX01000022.1:0-91025 GCF_006442395.1 Mesorhizobium sp. B2-3-5
TGCGGCCGGCGTCGACGGCCCTCGCCTTCGCCTCGGCCATCCGCTCGAGGCTCGCATCGACCTCCTTCGGCAGGCCGAGCCCGCGCGCGAAATCGATGCCGGTGCCGCAGGGCAGCAAGCCGAGTTCGGTCTTCCGCCCGCCCTCCTCGCCGGCCTGCAGCAGCCCGTCTGCCACTTCGCTCGCCGTGCCGTCGCCGCCGGCCGCGATCACCAGGTCGAAACCGTTTGCCGCCAGATCGATCGCCAGCCGCTCGGCGTCCCCCTCGGCCTGCGTCTCGCGCATCTCGAAATCGCCAAAGTGCTTCTTCAGCGAAGCGGTGACCTCAGGCCAATACCGTTTCAGCCGGCCGCCGCCGGCAATCGGATTGAGAACCACCCCAACTTTCAATGCGCATCCTCCCCGCGCCGAGCTGTGCTCGATCCTTTGCCGGCATTGAAGCCCGCGCCCATTGGCGGAGCAAGAGGGACCTTCGATCGGAGCATTAAAAAGTAGGGGCAGGCTGTCTAAAGCAGTCAGGGCCGAAATTCCGGGCCCAGTGGCAAACGCTCCCCGATAATCCCACTATCCACAGGCCCGGGCCCATTCCTCAGAACCCTTACCCGGCGTAAGTTCAACCCATCTCAGGCGGCTACCGATCATCGAGCCGAAAGGCGAAAGTGAAAGGCGGATTTCCTGAGGCCCGTACGGCCCGGATCGAGAACAGGCTTGCCTGTGCGAGGGACGGAAGCCGAGATCTACGGGGCCGCGGAAAGCGTGCCAACGCCGACGGCGGACCGATGCTGCCATGAAGGACGGCAAAAACCTTCGATGGCACTCAGGGCAAAGCCCGCAAGGGCCAAGGCCAGCGTGGTCTGGAACGGATGCTGCCCCTGGGCGGCTTCTGGCAGGACCGTCAAAATCAAGGCCGGCATGGCGCGACGACTGTACGGAAGTTGCTGCCGCGACCGTGTCCTGATCTGACAGGGAGGCGCTGGGAATCCCGGCGCCGACTGTCTTTTGCCTATCCCCACAATTTTAACAGTGTTTCCGGTTGGGGCTGCAACCGACGCCAAAAATCGGCTAACCTTCCGTGTCGGTTGAAGGGGGATACTTCATGACGCTGATCCAGAAGCTTGCCGTTGCCTACGCCTTTCTGTTCTTCGGCGTCGTCGCCATTGGCTACATACCCGCATTCAATGATGCCAACGGCAATCTGTTCGGTCTGTTCTCACTGCAATGGTACGACGACCTGCTGCACGCCTTCTCCGGCGCCTGGGCGCTGGCCGCTGCCTTCATCTCGCACCGCCAGGCGGTGTTCTATTTCAAGCTGTTCGGCTCGGTCTACCTGTTCGACGGTGTGCTCGGGTTGATCACAGGTTCCGGCTGCCTCGATGCTGGCATCTTCATCAACGGCTTCCGTTCCCTCAACGACATCGAATTCCCCGTCCGCTTCTTCGCCAACCTGCCGCACATCGTCATCGGCGGCTTCGCCGTCTATGTCGGCTTCCGGCTGTCGAAGCGCATACACGACCACTTCGCCACGGCCTGACCGGCCATGGTCCTGTTCCGCTGGCTGAAGCGCCTCGTCAAGACGATCCTCTGGCTGATCGTCATCGTCATCCTGATCCCGATCGCCGGGCTGGCCTATGGCTTCCTGACCACCCCGGCGCTCGACAAGTCGCCTTTGCCCGGCATCGCCGATGGCGCGCCGCCCAAGGCGCTGGCCGAAAAGGTGCGCGCCGAAATCCCCGGCTACCAGCGGCCGGAGGAATCGACTTTCCTCACCTATCCGGAATGGGCGATCGTCTACGCAGCGCGCGAATATGCCGGCTTCGTCGCCAAGGATCAGCCGAGCGGCTTTCCCTATTGGTCCTATGTCGGCCGCTTCTGGCAGGACTACGCCACGGTGATCCGCGCGAGTTCCGCCTACAAGTTCAACTATGCCAACCACCAGATGCTGGTCATCATCGGCACCAGCCACTCGATCGAGCATATCCTCCAGTGGGCCTATGAGAACACCGTCGGCCGCGTCACCGAGGCGACGTCGGCCAAGCGCACCGCCGCCGACATCTACCAGGCCAAGGTGGCGGCGGACTACGCAGCCTTCCTCGACCAGGTGCCGTGGTACCAGTTCCCCTATGCCGAAAAGCGCGCCGGCCTGTTTGCCGTGCAGCCGGCGCCTGGCGACAGCTCCATCCGCACCAGCGAACGCAAGCTTGCCTTCGGTCTCGCCGATACCATCAAGCAGGGCTATGCCGACCTGATCAAGCAGGCGCTTGCCGCCACCGCCGATCCGGCCTTCCTCGACGTCCACGTCTGGGCCAGGGGTCCGGTCGGCGAAGCCACCCGCAACGAGCCCGACACTTTGCTCGAACGCGACATGGGCGCTGACGGCACCATCTTCGTCACCAAGCGCTACCAGGTGTTCACCGACATGATTCCGCGCCTGATCGACAAGGGTGTCTCCTTCGTCGAGATCGGCGGCAATGACGAGATCATGGTGACAGTGCTTTCCACGGACTCGATCGCCGTTCCCGAAGGCATGCGCATCCTGTTCAGCTATCCGCTCCCGGCGGATCCCTCGACACGCCGCACCGGCATGGTCGTGGCCGTGCGCAAGCTGCATCTGGTGCTGCCGGCGCTGATGAAGGCCGGCGCCAGGCTCGAACACGTCTACGACTACTGAGCGGTGATATTTTCAGAACATTTCTGCAAGGTTGCTTCCGTGAGAGTTTCGATGGTGCAGTCTGGATCGATTGAATTGATGGAGATGATAGCAAAATTTAGCTGCTCAGCGGCGGTGTTGTCATTGTGATTGACAATGATAACCTTGGATGGCGGGTGGAGAGCTACATCGCATTTGTAAGTACCAGTGGTGCTGATCTGAACATCGGTCGGCGGACCTTTATGGAATTCGATAAATCGCCGTTTGTAGCTGACAATCGTGGACTTTGCAGCCTCGACGATTGTTGGACTAATGGCATCGAAAGCCAACAGACGTTGTGAATCGCTAACGTTTTTGCAAATCAGATTTGGTCGGAGCGACGTGGTTACCTCTCCAGTATTCGTCGCCGAGATCTGCAAGGTATAATCGCCAAAATAAGCGCCTCCTTTTTTCACCTGTCCGGTTATGTACGATCCAGCAACCGAAAGATTAGGTGATCCAGGGAAAAACAGCAGCTTTATCTCAGGTCCGACAGCGCCCAACACAGACACGAACGCAATTATCAGCGAGAAGGTGAGCGTCGATATGTTAAAATACTTTCTCCAACCTTGCCAATTTTTACATTCATTGCAAAATATTTGTCCATCGGCGAGATCGCTTTGGCAAGCCCAACACTTCGAAGGCATTGAAAATCCTCTTGATGAAAAACTATACTATCATGAATTATTTCCGCCTCAAATCAGATAGGCTGGGGATTTTGAACCGGTGCGCCCTGGGATTTTGCCGAGACGAGTGCTGCCTCCGGCCTGACAAATCAGCCAAGGCGAGGCCTGTCACATTTGGCATCGGCGGAGCATTTTCAACCCGGTCAAACTCATTCCGCGATCGAGGCCAAAATCCCGCCTTGATCGCGCGCGATGGAGGATCGCATGCCGCCTGGAACGCGGCATGCACCTGACTGGGCTGCCGGGGGGCATCTCGAAGGGACAAGACCTTGATCAAGACCGCCCTTGTCGCCATGACCATTGTGGGCTGCGACTGCGACGCCAAGCTTTGCGAATATATTGGCGAGACGCCGGCCAAATGGTCGACCATCGCCGAGTGCGAAGCCGCGATGAAGAGCCAGATCCTGCGCCAGCATAATTTCAATTATCCCCTGGTGTCCGGCATCTGCCGCACCAAGGGCTCGGCGTCCTCCTCGCAACTGGCCGCTACGGCGTCCCGCCCGGAACTGAAGCCCGCCAACCGGACCGTTGCGCCCGAACGGCCGCTGCCGCCGGAGCTGAGCCACCGGCCAAGCGTCCCGGTCGGCTCGCCGACGACGGCCATGGACGCGGCCGCCGCCCGGCCCGTCGCCTATGAACAGGTGGTCGATGGTGGAACCGGCACGCTCTATCGCACCAAGAATGGCTACGCCGTGGTCAAGACAGATCTTGGCCGCGCCGCTTCGGCGACCGCCGACGCGGCAAAGCGCTCGGTGAACTGGTTGGCCGGCCTGGTGCCGACGGGGCTGTAGCCAACAAGGATCCAAAGCACGTTTCAGCGCGACGTGCGTCAGCACCTACATCTTCACCTTCAGACTCTCCCAGAACTTGTCGATCAGCGGCTTTTCGGTGGCCGCGTCCTCGCCGGCGACGCGTGTGATGAACAGCAGGCCCTGATCGGCAAGGCCGAAGCCGACGATCTCGAAATAGGCGGTATCCGTGCGCGTCTTCACCTCGGCGCGGATGCCGGTCAATTCCTTGCCGTCGGCGAGCTTGCGCGTCGTCGGCTGCTGTGTCAGTTCGGCACCCGCCTGCACCGATTCCTTGGTCATCTCCTGCAGCATGAGCTGGTTGAGCGACACCGGATTCATCTTGCCGTATTCCTGCACCACGACGATCGTGCCCAGCGCCGAGGCCATCAGATACTGTGTGATGTTTTCGCCGAGATCGGTCTTGGTCACCGAAATGTCGCTCGGATGGACGAAGGAGAAACTGCCGCCCGAAAAGGTGGCGAAGTCGTTGCGCTCGAGCGTCACCTTGCTCTTTTTGCCGCCAGGCAGCGTCACATCGGCGGTTTCGCCGGGATCGATGTCGACCGTCACGCCATCGATGGTCAACCTGAAGGCCTTGAGGTCCTCGGCTCCGGCCGGTTCAGCGCACAGCGCGATGAGAATGAGGGCTGCCGCTGATACCATCCGCATGGTTGTTCTCCTGCCTACGACACCACCCTGCTCAGCGCCTTGATGGCACGGTAGAAGGTCGAGGAAAACAGTTCCGTCGGGTCATATTGCCGTTTTGCCGCCAGGAAGGCCGGCAGTTCGGGATAGGATGCCAGCAATTCCCTGGCCGTATAATGCAGCTGGTAGGGCAGGAAGAAGCGCCCGCCATGCTTGATCGTCACGTCGATCAGCGCCCGCGTCAGCGCCCGCATCTTGGCGTTGCCGTCGGCGTCGGTCGCCTGATTGATGTAGAGCACCAGCGAATAGGCCGGCTCGGACGCGTAGGTCAGCGCCACATCCTCCTTGTGGACGACGCGGACCGAGGCGTTGAGCACCGGCAGCGGCTGGTCGCGCAGGATTTCGCGGGCTTCGGCGATGAACTCGACATAGGCAGCGCGCGGAATAAAATATTCGTGCAGGATGTCGGTCTCATCAGCCAGATCGTTGAACAGATACGGCACCGAATCATGCATCGGATTGTTACGGGTGACGAGGCAGGCCTCGCCTTCCGCCATGGCCGAGGTGCGCGCTACGGTGCAGCTCTCGAATCTAGGCTCCAGCGTCTTCTCGGTGAACCATTTCAGCTCCTGGAATGCGCTGCCCCATTTTGCCAGATTCATGATCACCCGCTTCAGGCCTACCCCTTCCGGTTCGCCAAGCGCCGGCTGATCGGTCGGTGGCTGCTCTGCCACCTTGTCGTAGCGATAGACGATCATGTCCTCGAGGAAATTGCCCGGTGCCGTGGACAGATGGCCGTAGAACAGGCCGATGTCTCTGTTCGGCTCCAGCACCTCGGCAAAGAACTTCGGAAAATCGTCGGATTTGATGATTTGCCGGGAGGTCCGGTAGACGGCATTGTCGACGATATCGAGCGTCGCCTCCAGCACCACGCCGAACAATCCGTAGCCGCCGACGACATGACGGAACAGGTCAATGTTCTCCGTTGGCGAACATATGGTCACCGAACCGTCGGCCAGCATCACGCGCATCGACCGGATAGAGCGCGCCACCGAGCCCGCCTGATGGTCCATGCCATGCGCGTTGACCGACAGCGAGCCGCCGACGGAGAAGATGTCGGTCGACTGCATCGCCTTCACCGCGAAGCGCGGATGCAGCATGTTCTGGATATCGTGCCAGCGCGCGCCCGGCTGGACCGTCATGGTCCTGGCCGCCGCATCGATGCTGACCTTGTCGAACTTTCGCAGGTCGAGCACCAGTGCGTTGTCGTCGAAGGCATGTCCGCCCATGGAGTGGCGAATTGCGGCCAGAGAGACCTTCAATCCATTAGCGCGCGCGAAGGCCAGCGCCTTGGCGACATGGCCTTCCTCACTCACCTCGACGACGCCATAGACCGGCGTCCTCGACAGGCCGCTGGCGTCGTTGATGTCGCCGCCCTTGGCCGACCAGGGCAGCGAAGGATCGAAGACGGGGGTATTCTCCAGCGGCTTCAGCGGCAGGGCGATGCCGTCGATATCGGCGATGCGCCCGGCGTTCTTCAGCCCCGAGGGCCCGCGCGCCAGCCGCGCCATCGTGGTGCCGCCCCAAAGCACCGCGCCGCCGACCACCGCGGCACCGAGCAGCAAGCGCCGCGACAAGCGAAACCCCTTCTGTTCCTCGGCCATGCAGATTCCCCCGTTGGCCAAGGGATAGCGCGGCTCTTTGGTAAAAACCATAGCGGCGCTGCCGGAACGGCGTTTCGCCGTCCTGATCGCCTGATGGTGAGTGACCAAGAATATGAAATGGCCGATCCCCTGGGGAATCGGCCAGCATTGGAGCAGGGTCTGAAAGATAAGGTCAGCAGGTCTGCCGACGCATGACGTTCACGTCTAAGAAGCCTTCTTGATCGACGTCACCATGCCGGTCTTGTCGTCGACGGTCACCGCCACCTTGGCGCCGACCTTCAATTTGCCGACGGTCGCCTCCGGCGACAACTGGTAGATCTTGCCGTCGTCGAGGGTGATCGACTTGGTCGTCGGATCGACGGCCTGGATGGTGCCCTGAACGGTCGCGGCATAGGCCGTGCCGAGGAAGGCGAGCAGAGCGGCGGTGGTTGCGAGGGTCTTCTTCATCGATAGCACTCCGTGCTGTTTCGGTTTCGTCCGGCTGTTTGAGGGCCGCCGCCTTGGGGAACGACGGCACCGAACGAGCCGAGACTGGAACGGAAGACCTGCTTCTCGCAAATCACATTGAGTGAATTTTAGCAAAGGAAATCATAAGCTTAATTCTGACACATTGCTTCCGGCCGACGTGGTTTCCCGATGTTTCGGCCTTCCCAATGAGCCCACTTCTTTCCACGAAAAGAGTCGGTTAGCCAATTGTGGCTGGCGGGTTGCAGGCATCACGCAGCCGCCGCAATCCGTCTGGTGCAGGATCACGAAACTGTCTGGCGGCGTCCCACAAGGTCAAATTTTGTTTCATGGGATCAGCTCGAATGTCCCTTGAGCGGATGAGGCTCGCGTCCCGGTTGCAAACCCGAAATGGATGCGGGATGGTGGCGGCAACTATGGTGAGGGCCCTCGATGAAACGCGTAGTCCGGACCATGATATCCCTGATGCTGGCGTTTGCTCCGGGATTGGCCGGCGCACAAGGCGCGGACCCGGGCGACGACAAAACGGTCATCTTTGCTCCGGGCGATCCGGACATGAGTGCGGCCACCGCGCGGGCGCTCGCCAGGCTCGATGAATTCCTGGCCTTGGCGGAAGCGCCTCCCTCCGGCACGGATAGGTTCAAATTGAAGGTCCAGGTGCGCGACGGCAACGTCACCGAGCACTTCTGGGTCATACCGTTTCGCCGCACCGAGGCGGGTTTTGTCGGCATATTGGCGAACCAGCCGGAGCACGTGCACAATGTGGTGCTCGGCCAGAACATCGAGTTCACGCGGGACGATATTTCCGACTGGGGATACACCAGGAATGGCCGCCAGGTCGGCAGCTTCACCGTCTGCGTGATGTTCAAGAAGATGTCCAAGGAAGAGGTCGACTATATGCGCGGCAAATACGGATTCGACTGCTGAGCCGCCCAGCTTCCGTCTTGACGCGCATCATAGTGCCGAACTGGGTAACCGCATTCATCAAGGCTGCGGAGGATGCAGTCTCGACGCGTGGCGAAGAGATTCAGACGCGTGGCGAAGAGATTCAAGGGTGCCTCGCACCTGTCGTGCGCCGCGAGGCCGCGCCTTTCAGGCAAACGCTGGCGCCGACCCACCTGGGCGATAGGCAAATAGCCCGGCCTTCAGTTGCAGCACTATGGAAAGACCGCCCTCAACCGCCCCTCGACCTTTCCCCTCATCGCACCTGCCAACGCCTCGACCGGCACCAGCCGTTCATGATCTCCGTCCCGCAGCCGCACAAAGGGATGCAGCCGGTAGGATGCAATGGCACCACGCGTCCCTTCATCCGCGCTGACGTCGACGGCGAAAATCCCGCCAACGCGACCCGGCCAGGGTTGGCGGGCGAAAGCGGTGCCGAGGAAATCACCGAGCCCATAGGCGACGACCGTCCCGCCGATCCGCTGCACCGGCTGAACCACATGGGCGTGATGGCCGGCGATCACCCCGACGCCCTGCCCGGCCAGGCGTCTGGCCAATGCCCGCGTCGCGGAGCGCGGAAAATGCCGGAACTCCCAGTCCCAATGCGGGATCGCGCAGAGAAGGTCGAGACGATCGCGTGGCCAGCCCGTCGGGTCGCTGTCCATCGACACGCGCCCGGCAAACAGGCGCTCGTCGGCATTGCGCCACAGCGTGAAGGCGGCGAAGCCGACACTCAACGGTCCGGCTTTGACAGCCTGCACCAGGCCGTCGGCGGCCAGGCCAATGGTGCGGATGCCGAGCCGCTTCAGCGCCGCCACCGTCTCGTCGAAACCGGCGACGCCCTGGTCGAGGACATGATTGTTGGCCAGCGACAGCACGAGCTTTTCACGCGCGATACCGGCCGCCGCCAGCGCCTCGGCCAGAAACCGTTCGCTCATGGCATGATGCGTGCCGAGCTTTGTCCCCAGCACGGCACTCGGCCTGTCCACGACCGGGCTTTCGCAATTGCCGATCACCAGATCGGCGGCGCCAAGCAGCGCCTTGATCGCCGGATCGCAGTCCGGCGCGCTGCCGTTGGCCACCGCCGAGATGTCGCCGATGAAGGCAAGCCGCACCGTCCGCTCCGGCGGCGGCTCCATCAACGTCCCCGCCATCGGCGCAAACCCGCTGGCATCGCCGCCGAGCGACGGTTTCAGGAATCGCGGCAGCCAGGACAGCTTGTAGGAGAGCGGATAGTTCGACACGCAATGCCCAATCGTTTGCCTTGTTTAGACTTTCCAGCGGGCGGGTTGAAGCCGTCGACGCTCAACGATGTGGACAGCGCGGCGGCCCTGACAGGCGCGGCATCGCAAATTTGTGTATGGTCGCGCCGGACGACATCGCTTGGGAGGGAAAGATGATACGAATAGCGAGCCTGCTGGCGTCCGCCTTCATTGTCATTGTGCCCCTGTCTTCCGCCGGCGCCCCCATGCCCGAAGCGGCAACCGCGCTTTTCCAGGCGAAGACCGTGGCCGCGCGCGACAGCGCCCTGTCGACGCTGGAGGCGGCCGCGCCGAAGGATCCCGCATCGGCCTATGCCGCCGGCGCCGGCGAGTTCTTCACCGCGCTGGAGTTGCTGGCCAGCGGCCTGCACCGCCATGGCTTCGAGAGCCCGCGATCCTTCATGCTGCCGCTGATGCAATTGCCAGTACCAGAAAATCCCAACCCCGAGCCGCTCACCTATGAGCAGTTCCGCGCCATCCTGGTCGCCTTCCGCGATCGGCTGGAGAAATCCGCCACCACGCTTGGTTCGGTGCCGGCCGATGCCGATATCGGCATGGTCATCGACCTCACCCATGTCGGCATCGACCTCAATGAGGACGGCACGATCGCGCCCGACGAAAGCATGGCGGCCATCATGGCCGCGCTGTCGCGCGGCAGCATCTCGCAGGGCGACGCCACGCCCGCGCTCACCTTCCGCTTCGATCGTGCGGACGGTTACTGGCTGCAAGGCTATGCCGAGTTCCTGATGGCGCAGGCCGATTTCTGGCTGGCGCATGATTTCAGGAGCATGTTCGACGGCTCCTTCCACATGCTGTTCCCACTTGCCAAACTGCCGTTGCAGGACATTCTCGTGCCGCCGCCGAGCGACGTGGGCAGCAACATCTTCTCCTCGGAATGGCGCATCGCCGATTTCATTTCGATGGTGCATCTCATCAACTGGCCAGTGGTCGAGCCGGAGCGCCGCAAGGCGGCGCGCCGCGAACTGCTCGAAATGATCCGGCTGTCGCGCGAGGACTGGAAGGCGATCCGCGCCGAGACAGACAATGACCGCGAATGGCTGCCCGGCCCGCGGCAGAAGGGCGAGAACCCGCTCACCGGTCTCGAAGTCGGCGAGGAACAGGTGCAGGCCTGGCTCGCCACCTTGACCATGGCCGAGGATCTGCTCGAAGGGCGTGTGCTGCTGCCGCATTTCCGCATCACCGGCAAGGGCATCAACATGAAGCGCTTCTTCGACGAGCCCAAGCCTTTCGACCTCGTTTTGTCGATCACCGGCCCCGGCATCGCGCCCTACCTCGAAAGCGGCAAGATCCTGACCAGCGAGGATTTCGATCAGATCCAGCGCGAGTTCGGCGGCGGCGGCTTTTTGACCTTCGCCCTCTGGTTCAACTGAGGCTTGACTTCCTGCGCAGTTGGCGCGCCATTGCCCCGCCGCACCTGCGGGCACGCAGCACAAGGAAGGCAGCAGCCTTGAGCCTGCCGGCCCGAAAATCGTGGCAACATGGCAACAGTTTTGCGGGGATGCCGAGGCGTTTTCAGCGAGCAGGCGGACGGCGGATGGCGTGCCCGATTGCCGCAGGCACAGCCGAACCGCCTTACCACAAACATTAGCAAAGCCTGTTTTGCTTGACTTGGCCGGCAAAAACAGGCAGCAAAACACCCTTGGAAGGGCTGCAATACCGCGTGCATGATCGTGGACGAGCCTTTTTCGGCACAAAGTCCACGTCTCTCTGTTGGTTTTGAGAGGGATTGGTTAACCAACTTTGTCCATATTTTGAAGCAATCGGCAACTAACGACAGGCGCGGCAAACGCGTCGGGGACCACCTGGGATCACTCACAGAATGGTCGTCGCGGCTATCACAGCCGCGGACGTGGGAGCCGATTGGAGCAAGATTGGTTGCATGGCGTTCTTGAGTAAGAAAATCGTCGGGGACAAGCGTTGGGACGGCGAGACCGCCGGTGACGCGCCACGTGCCTCATCCTTCAACCCTGAACGGATCGTCCGCTGGGTGGCGGTGCCCGGCGTCGGTGCCGCCGTAGGCCTGTGGCTGGTCGGCACGATGGCGGGCCTCAGCTCAATCGGCGCCTCGCTGTCCTCGGCATCGAGCGGCCTGCCGCAGACGCTGTCCATGTCGCGCACGCTCGCCCTCGCCGATCCGCTGAAACAACATTTCCTCAGTTCTTCGGCCTTCGTGCTGGCCAACGCCCATGGCGGCGTGCAAGCCCTGCATGACCATGCCGTGCAATGCGGCGCCGGCTGCTTCAAGCTCGCCGCGGTGAGCCCTCGGGCGGAGAAATCCACGCGCCTTGTGGCACAGGCAAAGCCGGTTGCTGCTGTCGCCCCGCCGACCGTCAAGTCGAAGTCGCAGGAGCGTTTCGAACGCATGGAAGCGTCGCTGTCGCCGTCCAGGCTCGCTGCGGCCTTCGCCGGCGCGGGGAAGCCGGCTGCCGCCCCCAACGCCCGTCCCGTGATTTCCAGCGCCACGCCGCAAATCACCGAGGCATCGCTGGTGCCGTCCGTCCAGGTGGCCAGCCTGTCGGATGACATGCCGGCACCGGCGGCGGAGCGCTTCGCCCGTCTCGATACGGGTTCCGTTGTCGTACAGACCGCGCCGGCGCCGATGGGTTTCGCCCAGTCGGATACACCTGACAACGCGCAGTTGGCGCTTGCCCTCGTCCAGTCGATGCCGGTCGAGGACGAAGCATTCGCCTCGCCGCTGCCGATGACCGAATCCTCTGCCGACGTCGCGGTTACGCCTGTCGAGACCCAGCAGGAACAGCCCGGCGATGCCGCTTCGCTGCCGGACGCGCTCACCGACGACGTGCCGCTGCCGACCCGTCGCCCGCAATACGACGCGCCGGAGCCCAAGGCCGTGGAGCAGGATAAGCCGGCTCCACAGCCCAGGATCGTGGAGCAGAAGCCGGCCCCACAGCCCAGGATCGTAGAGCAAAAGCCGCTCCTGCAGGCCAAACCGGTCCAGCAGGCCAGGCAGCCGGCCCGGCAAGGGCGGGCTGGTGACGGCGGCGACGCGTTGGCCTATGCCAAGCCCGACACACCTTCGGGCGGCCTTGGCCAGGCGTTCAGGAACCTGTTCAGCGGGCCGAGCGCCGGAAGCGGAGCCGGCCACGGCGTAGCCGTCTATGACATCTCGGCCAAGACCGTCTACATGCCGGATGGCCAGCGGCTCGAGGCGCATTCAGGCCTCGGCGCCATGGTCGACCAGCCGCGCTATGTTCACGTGAAGGATCGTGGTCCGACGCCGCCCAATACCTATAATCTGTCGCTGCGCGAATCCCGCTTCCATGGCGTCGAGGCCCTCCGCCTGACACCAGTGGGCGGCGGCAACAAATACAACCGTAACGGCCTGCTCGCCCACACCTACATGCTGCGCGGCGGCCGCGCCGAGTCCAACGGCTGCGTCGTCTTCAGGGACTATGCGCGCTTCCTCGCCGCCTTCAAGAAGGGCAAGGTCACACGACTCGTCGTAGTGCCGCGCTTAAGCGGATCGCCGACCCAGGTGGCGTCGGACAACGCACGCGGTGCCTGAAGACTGAAAGGCGCCGCCAGGGAGTTGCCTCCTCCTGACAGCCTGCTGTCAGGAGCCGGAGCAGGCGCAGCGCCTCGCTGCATCCCGCTCTTTCCATTTTCGCCAGGAAATCCCATATTCGGGACATGGCCAAATCCCCCGACAAAAGAACGCCGCCGACGGCGAATGACGACCGCGCCGCGCCGAAGCGGCGCAGCCCGCTGACCGATTTCCTCGACGCTTCGGAGCCACTGCACAAGGGCGGCTTCGCCGAGATGCCGCAACCCGAACTGTCCGGCACGCCGCTGACCGGTTCGATCTCCGATTGGGCCGAGCAGATCGAGCGGGAGGCCGAGCGCGAAGGGCGCCACCTGATCTCCCCCCTTGAGGGGGAGATGTCGCCGAAGGCGACAGAGGGGGTCGCCGGAGGAAGCGCTCGACATAGAAAGGCGCCGAATCCGGTCGAACCGACCCCACCCGGCGGCTCCGCCGCCACCCTCCCCTCAAGGGGGAGGGATAGCGCCAAGTCGAAGAAGATTCCCGAGCGCTCCGCCGCGCCGGGCCGAACCGCACGCGGCACCTCGATGGGTGGCGCGGCCACCGCCCGTGAACGCGCGGCAGTCGGCCTCAATCCGGTAGCCGGCCTCGATATCTCGCTGGAAGAGGCCGAGACGATGACCTCCAGTGGCGTCACCGCCACGGTGGCCGCGCTGTCGGCGCTGATCGAATCTGGTAATCCGCTGCACAAGGACGGCGTGCTGTGGACGCCGCATCGCCCTGCCCGCCCGGAAAAATCGGAAGGCGGCATCGCCATTAAAATGGTGTCGGACTTCGAACCGGCCGGCGACCAGCCGACGGCCATCAAGGACCTGGTCGAAGGCGTTGACAACAATGATCGTACGCAGGTGCTGCTCGGCGTCACCGGCTCCGGCAAGACCTTCACCATGGCCAAGGTGATCGAGGAGACGCAGCGCCCTGCCCTGATCCTGGCGCCCAACAAGACGCTGGCCGCACAGCTCTATTCCGAGTTCAAGAAGTTCTTCCCCGACAATGCGGTCGAGTATTTCGTCTCCTACTACGACTATTACCAGCCGGAAGCCTACGTCCCGCGCACCGACACCTTCATAGAGAAGGAATCCTCGATCAACGAGCAGATCGACCGCATGCGCCACTCGGCGACGCGTTCGCTGCTCGAGCGCGACGACGTCATCATCGTCGCCTCGGTGTCCTGCATCTACGGTATCGGCTCGGTCGAGACCTATACGGCGATGACCTTCCAGATGCAGATCGGCGACCGGCTCGACCAGCGCGCCCTGCTCGCCGATCTCGTCGCCCAGCAATACAAGCGGCAGGACATCAATTTCGTGCGCGGCTCGTTCCGCGTGCGCGGCGACACGATCGAGATCTTCCCCGCCCACCTTGAGGACCGCGCCTGGCGCATCTCGATGTTCGGCGACGAGATCGAGGCAATCACCGAGTTCGATCCGCTGACCGGCCAGAAGACCGGCGAGCTGAAAAGCGTCAAAATCTACGCCAACTCGCACTATGTGACGCCGCGCCCGACGCTGAACCAGGCGATCAAGTCGATCAAGGAAGAGCTCAAGCTGCGGCTGGTCGAACTCGAACGCGCCGGCCGCCTGCTGGAGGCGCAGCGGCTGGAGCAGCGCACCCGCTTCGACCTGGAGATGCTGGAAGCGACCGGCTCCTGCGCCGGCATCGAAAACTATTCGCGCTATCTCACCGGCCGGCAGCCGGGCGATCCGCCGCCGACGCTGTTCGAGTACATTCCAGACAATGCGCTGGTCTTCATCGATGAAAGCCACGTCACCGTGCCGCAGATCGGCGGCATGTATCGCGGCGACTTCCGCCGCAAGGCGACGCTGGCCGAATATGGCTTCCGCCTGCCGTCCTGCATGGACAACCGGCCGCTGCGTTTCGAGGAATGGGACGCCATGCGCCCGCTCTCCGTCGCCGTGTCGGCGACGCCCGGCGGCTGGGAAATGGAGCAGGCCGGCGGCGTCTTCGCCGAACAGGTCATCCGCCCGACCGGGCTGATCGATCCGCCGGTCGAGGTGCGTCCGGCCAAGAGCCAGGTCGACGATGTCGTCGGTGAGATCCATGAGACCACCAAGGCCGGCTATCGCACGCTGGTAACGGTGCTGACCAAGCGCATGGCCGAGGACTTGACCGAATATCTGCACGAGCAAGGCGTGCGCGTGCGCTACATGCACTCCGACATCGACACGCTGGAGCGCATCGAGATCCTGCGCGACCTGCGCCTCGGCGCTTTCGACGTGCTGGTCGGCATCAACCTTCTGCGTGAGGGCCTCGACATTCCCGAATGCGGCTTCGTCGCCATTCTCGACGCCGACAAGGAAGGTTTTCTGCGCTCGGAGACCTCGCTGATCCAGACCATCGGCCGCGCCGCCCGCAATGTCGACGGCAAGGTCATCCTCTACGCCGACCAGGTCACCGGCTCGATGGAACGGGCGATGGCCGAGACCAACCGCCGCCGTGAAAAGCAGATGGAGTGGAACGCCGCCAACGGCATCACGCCGGAATCGGTGAAGTCGCGGATCTCGGACATCCTGGACTCGGTCTACGAAAAGGACCACGTCCGCGCCGACATCTCGCAGTTCACCGACAGTGCCGGCGCCATGATGGGCAACAATTTCAAGGCCCATCTCGACGCGCTGGACAAGCAGATGCGCGACGCCGCCGCCAATCTCGACTTCGAGAAGGCGGCCCGCATCCGCGACGAGATCAAGCGGCTGCGCGAGATGGAACTGTCGATCTCCGACGATCCGCTGGCGCGCGAGGTGGAAGGCCAAAGTCCCGCCTCGGGCCGCGAAAAGGGCAAACACAACAAGGGCGTGGCCAAACATCGTACGGCAGAGGAACAGGAGCGTTTCCGCAAGCTTGATGAAGCACGTGCAGCCGAAGAGGCAGCCAAGGCTGCCCGGCCCAACCTCTTCCGCAAGCCCGCGCTCGACGAGATGGGCGCCGACGGCGCGGTGCCGGTGAAGAAGCCGCTATTCGCCAAGCCGTCGATCGACGACATGGGGCCTGGCACCGACATGCCGACGCCGGCGGGTGCGGTGTCACGTTCGCTGTTCAAGAAACAGTCGGCGGAGGAAGCACACGGCTCCGACTTCGGCATTCCCGGCGACACCACCAAGCCGCTGTTCAAGAAGAATTCCCTGGACGAGATGACGGTTCGGCGGACCGAGACGCCGATCGAGGGCGAGAAGCCGGTCAAGCGCGAACGCGCTGGCATCGGCTCTTATGAGGATCCCGGCGACGCCCGCCGCGAAAAACGCCGGCCAGGCAAGACAGGTCGGCCGGGACGATAGGGAGAGGGAGTTCAGGCGCGTGGCTTCTGAAAACGAGCGTCGCGCTGCCCCTCATCCGCCTGCCGGCACCTTCTCCCCGTAAACGGGGAGAAGTCGGCTGGCCGCGACCTCGCCGCCCGTCTTGCAACGCTGGCGATTGGCGAAGTATAAGTTGGCAGCGTCCTTCTCCCCGCCACTATACGGGGAGTTGAGAAGTGGTCCGCGCATCTGACGAAAAGCCAATTGCTTGGCTTTTCGAACGACGAATGCCCGGCAGGGCGATGAGGGGCAGCGCAAACGCCGGCAGTCCGGCTCGTCGTCCCGTCGGCTGGCCCATGAGCTCGAGCTTGCCACCTTCCGGCGGAAACGATAGGCCGCAGCAATCCGCAACAACCTTCCCCACCGCCCATGAAACCCAGAGACATCGCCGCCTACGTCTTCCTGGCCGTCACCTGGGGGCTGTCGTTCCTGGTGCTGCTCAAGGTGGTGCATGCCTTTGGCTGGGTCGGTGCGGTCACCTTGCGTTCGCTCGTCGCCGGCATCACGCTTTTTCTGCTTGCCGCCGCGACGAGGCGCAAGCTCGATTTCAGCGCCGGCTGGCGGCCCTTCGCCGTGGTCGGCGCGACGACCGTGGCGGCTCAACTGATCGGCCTGTCCTACGCCACGCCGCGCATCGGTACGGCGATGGCGGCAATCCTGGTCGCCGCGATCCCACTGTTTTCGATGATCATCGCCCAGCTGTGGGGGCTCGAGCGCATCACGCTTCGCGGGCTGGCGGGACTGTTGCTCGGGGCCGCCGGCATCATCGTTCTGGTCGGCTTTCCCGCCGTCCCGATCACGGCGCCATTTGCCTTTGGTTGCGCTGCCTCCCTGTTCAGTTCGTTCTCGGCCGCCTTCGGCAGCAATTACGCCAACCGGCATCTGCGCTCTGCAGGCTCGTGGGAAGTCACCAGTGCCGTCTTCCTGTTCGGCGGCCTGATGACGCTGCCGCTGCTCCTCGCCGTGCCGGTGCCGGCGATGCCGCGTACGATTGACTTCCTCTACCTCGCTATCCTCGCCTGCATGATGAGCGCGATGACCTATATCGTCTATTTCCGGCTGGTGGCCAGCATCGGCGCGACCAGGGCGATCAGCGTCGAATTCGCCGTGACCACGATCGCGGTGCTGGTCGGCACCGTCATGCTTGGCGAGGCGCTGACCGTCATCCAGGCTTTCGGCGCGGTGGCGATCATCGGCGGGTGCGTGCTGGTGCTGGACCCATTCCCGCGCAGCGCCAAGGTGGTGCCACAGGCCGAGGCCTTGCCATCCGCCCCGCCTTTGGTGTAGCCAATCCCGACACTCAAACGTCTTTGAAAGGAGGGCTCACGTGTTTACGTTCTATCGTCACCATCGTCAGCGTGGCCCGATTTCCGCCCTGCAAGCTTGCTTGCAGGGCTGACCAGGACGGTCCGGGTTTTTCCCGCTTCGATTTTTTGGTCTGCCCTTCGTGGTGCGCAATGCCTGAGCCTGATGGCCGGCACGCGGACCGTCAAAGTGCATCGAACCGGAGTTTGCCTCCGGACAGACCAGAGAAATCGCAATGGCCCTGATCAGCCTCAAATCCCTCGGCGTCACCATGAGCGCGCCGCTCTTCTCCAACCTCGACCTCACCATCGGCAGCGGCGACAGGCTGGGCATCGTCGCCGCCAACGGCCGCGGCAAATCCACCTTGCTGAAATGCCTGACCGGCGAGATGGAACCGACATCAGGCGACATCACCCGCACGCGCGGCCTGCGCGTCGGCCATGTCGAACAGTCGGTTCCCCCTGCCCTGTTTGGCCGCACCTTCCAGCAGGTGGTGGCCGACGCCTTGCCGCCCGGACAGGCCGACAGCGAGATGTGGCGTGTCGACGTCGTTCTTGACTCGTTCGACGTACCCGAGGACATGCGTGTGCGCCCCATGCAGGCGCTGAGCGGCGGCTGGCAAAGGCTGTCGCTGATCGCCCGCGTCTGGGTCACTGACCCGGATGTGCTGCTGCTCGACGAGCCTACCAATCACCTCGACCTCGCGCGCATCAGCCAGTTGGAAACCTGGCTCAACGCGCTGCCGCGTGAGGTGCCTGTGGTGATCGCCAGCCACGACCGGGCCTTCCTCGACGCGACCACCAACCGGACGCTGTTCCTGCGCCCGGAACAGTCGCCGGTGTTTTCTCTCCCCTATTCACGGGCCAGGAATGCACTCGACGAAGTCGACGCCTCGACGGCCCGCAAGTTCGAGCGCGACATGAAGGTGGCGCAGCAGTTGCGCAAGCAGGCGGCCAAGCTCAACAACATCGGCATCAATTCCGGCAGCGACCTGCTGACCATCAAGACCAGGCAGCTCAAGGAGCGCGCGGAAAAGCTTGAGGACGCGGCTGTCGCGGCGCATCGCGAGCGCTCGGCGGGCGCCATCAAACTCGCCAATCGCGGCACGCACGCCAAGGTGCTGATCACGCTCGACGACGCGGCCGTCGAGACGCCCGACGGCACGCTGCTGTTCAGGACCGGCAGGCGCCACATCTGCCAGGGCGACCGCATCGTGCTGCTCGGCCGCAACGGCGTCGGCAAGTCGCGTTTCGTCACCCTGATCCGCAACGCCATCCTCGAGCCGGAAACCGCCGAGAACGTGAAGGTGACGCCGTCAACGGTGCTCGGCTACAGCGATCAGGCCCTATCAGGCATCAGCGGCGACGACACGCCGCTGATGATGCTCTCGCGCCGCCATGATGTCGGGGAGCAGCGCGCGCGGTCGCTGCTCGCCGGCGCCGGCGTTAGCATCGACATGCAGGAGCGCAAGATCGGCGTGCTGTCCGGCGGCCAGAAGGCGCGGCTGGTGATGCTGGCGCTCAGGCTCGACAATCCCAATTTCTATCTGCTCGACGAGCCGACCAATCATCTCGACATAGACGGCCAGGAAGCGTTGGAAGAGGAATTGCTGAAGCACCAGGCAAGCTGCGTGCTCGCCTCCCACGACCGCTCCTTCATCCGCGCCATCGGTAACCGCTTCTGGCTGATCGAGAAGCGGCGGCTGACCGAGGTCGAGGACCCCGAGGATTTCTTCCGCCAGGTGGCACAGGCCGCGGCCTGAGAAACGAGCCGGCCCGTTGAAAACAACGGACCGGCGCACACCCGTACAGAAAATTCTGCCCGATCTGTCGGATCGCCGCCCGATGCCACGTCCTTGGAATGCCGACACGATGATGCCGGCGCCAACCAGGGAGAACTTACCATGTCGGTCCTTTCATCCATCGGTCGCATCGCAACCCAATACGCTGCGGCGCGCGCCCGCTACCGCAGCGAGCGCATCCTGCTTGCGCTGCCGGCCGAATTGCGCAAGGACGTCGGCTTTCCGAAACTCTTCGACGCCAAGAACAGCCGTCGCGCGGCCACCTTCTCTGCCAAGGTCATATGACCACGGCCAGTCAATCATGCGTCAAGCCCGCTGGCGGCCCGCCTCTCAAGGCTCGGTCTGCGAGAAAAATTTAACGGCCATGTAGGATTGCCGTCACCTCATCCGTCCTACGATTGGCGAGGCCAAACGAACGCAAAGAGGAGCAAGACATGACTGACCAGACCCCAGTTCAGCCCAGGGCGGAAGTGCTCGGCGGATTGACGCCCTATCTCCAGGTGGACGGCGCCTTCAAGGCCGCGGAATTCTACAAGAAGGCTTTCGGCGCCGAGCAGGTCTTTTCCTATCCGGCGGACGAGAAGGGCCGCACCATGCACATCCATCTCCACGTCAACGGCTCGACGCTGATGCTCGGCGATGCCTATCCCGAACACGGCCATCCACATCAGGCGGCGCAAGGCTACACGCTGCAGCTTCATCTCGGCAGCGACGATATCGATGCCTGGTGGAAGCGTGCCGTCGACGCCGGCTGTGAGGTCGTGACGCCGCTGCAGGTCATGTTCTGGGGCGATCGCTGGGGCCAGGTGAAGGATCCCTTCGGCGTTGCCTGGGCGATGAACGCACCGGTCAAGTAAACTGGCGAGCCGGCGCCCTTTCCCCAAGGGCGTGATGCGCTCACCTGCGCCGGGTTGCATCCTGCCGGCCCGGCGCCCGACTTCAACAAAGGAGCCCACAATGTCCTATGTCGATGGTTTCGTGCTGGCCGTGCCCAAGGCAAAGCTCGACGACTACAAGAAATTGGCCAATCTCGCCGGCACCGTCTGGAAGGAGCACGGGGCGCTCGCCTATGTCGAATGCGTCGGCGATGACGTGCCTTATGGCGAGATCACCTCGTTTCCGCGCGCCGTGCAGGCCAAGGAGGACGAGATCGTCGTCTTCGCCTGGGTGCTCTATGAATCCAGGCAGAACCGCGACGCGGTCGTGGCCAAGGTGATGGCCGACCCGCGCCTGCAGCCGAACATGGAAACAATGCCGTTCGACGGCAAGCGCATGATCTTCGGCGGCTTCCAGCCCTTCATGGAGCTTTGAGAAACTGGCGCAACGCTATCGCTTCGTCATCCTATGGCGGAGCAAGGAGCGCAGAGACGCGGCGCAGACCATAGGATCCATGCCGTGACGTTAAAGCGTTGAAAACGGTGCAGAATTCTGCGCCGTTGCATCCTTCGATCGACGTCTCGGCATGGATCCTCGGGTCTTCGCGACGCCGCTTCGCGGCTGCTCCGCCCGTGGATGACGAAGCTGGGTGGGCTTCGGCTAATCCATAAGGGGGGCGCTAATCCAGTCTGTCGAGCAGCGGTTTCAGCCTGTCGCCATATCGCTTCCACAGGTCGACCGAGCCTTGATACATCGGCTGGCGCACTTGCGCGGCGGAAGCCGTGCGCACCGGCCGGTCGGTCTCGTGGAACGACAGCACGGCGTCGTCCCAGGGCAGCCCGAGATAGTCGATGAGCGCCCGGCTCTGCCCTTCCTGGTCGGCGACGAAATCCTCGTAGCGCACATCATGCACGACACCGGGCAGCACCTTGTGCCAATGCGCCATGATGTCTGTGTAGAGATTGTGGAAATCGGCGAGTTCGGCCAAGTCATAGCCATAGCGATGGCTGTCGCCGCGGAAATGCACTTTATAGATCGAGAGGCAGGTTGCCGCCGCATCGCGGGCGCAGTGGATGATCCTGGCCTTTGGCATCATCATGTGGATGAAGCCGACGAGCAGGAAGTTGCCCGGCATCTTGTCGGTGACGTGGCGCATATGCGGATAGTGGGCATGCAGCATGTCGAGATAGGCCTGCCCCGCCTCGGCGAAATCCGCATCATCCGCGTCGGATACGCCCCAGGGGAAACCACCCGGCATGTTCGACGGAAACTGCTTGCCCACCGCCTTCTTCAGGATGCTGAGCTCACCCGCGCCATAGACCCGCGGATGGCTGGCGATGATCTGTTCGACCAGCGTCGTGCCCGAGCGCGGCATGCCGACGACGAAGATCGGCGCGTCATCGGCGATCGCGCTCGGCCTGTGCCTTTCGAAGAAGCCGGCATCGAACACCGTATTCATCGCCTCGAACTCGGCGCGTGTCTTCAAGGGATCGTAGTCGATGCCCTTGCGGCGGATGGCATTGCCTTCGGCGAAATAGTCGAAGGCCCTGCTATAGTCCTTCAGATCGTCGTTGGCCTTGCCGAGGCCGAAGGACAGCTGCATGCGGGCCAGGCTGTCCTGCGGCGCCTTGGCATGCTGGGCCTCCATGCCGGCCAATTCGGCGTCGCGCTCCTTCTGCCGCTTGACCTGCGTCAGCATCAGCCAGGCACGGGCCATGGCGGGCTGGACCTCCACTGCTTGCCGGAACAGATCCGCCGCCTCGTCGAGCTGGCCCTTTTCCATCAGCCCGACGCCGAGCCCATGCAACAAGTCGGCATCCTTCGGGCGTATCGCCAGCGCTTCGCGGAAGGCAGACAGCGCCTCGTCCAGCCGCCCGGCTTCCTGCAGGGTTTCGGCAAGCCCAATGCGGGCGCGCACATGAAATGGATTGCGCGCGATCGTGCCGCGATAGATCTCTTCGGCCTCCTCGAACTGGCCGAGCTGCTTCAGCGACGAACCGAGATTGTCGCGTGCCGCCAGCTGTTCCGGCCGCAGGTCCACCGCGCCCCGGAAGAAATCGATCGCCGCCGCGACGCGACCGAGGTCGCGCATCACCGTGCCGAAATTGTTGAGGAAATCGGGATTCGTCGGCTGCAGGCTCACCGACTGTTCGAGGAGTTCCAGCCCCTCTTCGCTACGCCCGGTCTGATGCAGCAGCAATCCCAGGAAATGCGCGGCCGCCGCGTGTTTGGGCTGACGCGCCAGCACCTGCCGGTAGATTGACTCAGCCTCTTGCCGGCGCCCGGCCTGGTGCAGTTGCAGCGCCTGCTGCACATACTGGTCGAGGCCCAGCGGCGGCTGGCCTCCCGCGCCAGACTTGGCCGCGCCAGGCCTGGCTCCCGCACCCGCCGCTCTTCTCTGATCTCTGTTAATGGGAAACCTGCCGTGTTTGTCCGCCTGCCGCGATCTAGGCCATTGGCGCAAAAGGTTCAAGGCTTTGCTTGTCTGCCTCGGCCATTGCGTTGCCGGCAAATGGGCTCGCTCGCAAGCGGCGCCTGCCTTCTTCCCTGCTGGAAGGAAGAGGGCAACAGTCCCTCAGCACGGCCCATCGCCAACGATGCGGTAGTCCGACGCGCGGGCCTCGCAAGCGTTGGGGAAGGTGCGCATCTCGCCATGCCGACGGGCGCAGACGGGCGCGTATTCACGGGTACAGAAGGTCTGCTCTTCGCCACCTCCACCGCCGTCGCGACAGGGGCCGTCGCGCACGATGCGGTAGCCGGCGCGGTCGGCAAGGCAGGCATTGGCGAAGGTCTGGCGGTCGCCGCCGCGCCGGGCGCAGACAGGCTCATACTGCTTGGTGCAGAATTGCGGTTCGGGGCGCGGCGGACGCGGGCGTGGCCCCGGCCCATCATCAACGACGACGGTGCAGGCGGCCAGAAGCGCCGACAGAAACAGAACGGCGAACCCTTGCCGCGAAAAGATTGACGCCAGAAACTTCATGCTGATCTCTCCCTCGGTCCCGATCCTGGCCATTCCCTTGTCAAATGCAACCCCGTCGCGGTTCACCACACGGGAAAAGGGTATGGGGCGTGGCGGGCGAGATCGAAGACGTCCCTGGCCCATGCGTGACTGCGGCTGTGGGCCGATGACCCGCCCGGCAACGAGGCCTATCTGCGGCCGGTCGACGCTCAAATCGGTCGATTCTTGCGTCGGGATGCGCTCATAGTGGCGGCCCGCGGCGCTATCTTGCAACCTTCACGTTTCCATGCGATAAATTCCGTGTTCGGGCATTTGCGACCCGGAGAGCGGAACGTTTTGGACGACCTTTCCCCGATACTGTGAATCTCTGACGGCCCCGTTTTTCGGCGGGGGGTTTTGACAATGCGCCAATGCATGACTGCCGAAAGCAACCACCGGGAACTGCCCTCGACGCCAGGTGGCGGGCAGGACCACCAAAGACTGAACGGGTGAAGGAGTTTCCCCAATGGCCCAGACCGGCACCGTTAAATTCTTCAACGCGACCAAAGGCTTCGGTTTCATCACGCCCGACGGCGGCGCCAAGGACGTGTTCGTCCACATTTCCGCGATCGAGGCATCGGGCCTGCGCACGCTCGTCGACGGCCAGAAGGTTACCTTCGACGTCGAGCCGGACCGCATGGGCAAGGGCCCGAAGGCGGTCAATCTCCGCGCGGCCTGAACCATCGGGACGCCGCCCGCTCTTGATGGCGGGCGAATGAGGGTCGGAGCTTGCCCAGCCTCTGGGCCCGCAGACAGATTTTTGAAGGCGCGGCGTTTTTTGTCGCGCCTTTTTCATATCCGCGCGGAACAGAATAAAAGCATGTCGCCCCAAAACGGTTCCGGTTTTGGGTCAACGACATGCGTCATAACAAGGACTTAAAGCGCAACGCGCTTTAAGTCCCCGCAAAACTTTCTCTTGCCGATGACGCTAAAATAAAGGACAAATTTCCTCTCGGGCATTTGCCGGCCCGAGACTGGAGTTTATGGGATCAAAGGAGCTTCCCATGCCGCAGACCGGCACCGTCAAATTCTTCAACCATGCCAAAGGCTTCGGCTTCATCACGCCGGACGATGGCGCGAAGGATGTCTTCGTCCATATTTCGGCCGTGCAGGCGTCGGGTCTTCCCGGTCTCGAAGATGGGCAGAAAGTGACATTCGACACCGAGCCGGATAAACGCGGCAAGGGTCCGAAGGCCGTCAACCTGTCGATCGGCTGAGCCGGCTTCAGGCCGAACGCTCCGGCAGGCCAGGTCCGCTTTCTGGAGCGTGCGTTTTTTGATGCTTGTGGCGGCGCGGCACATTAATCCGTTCAGCCCCCGTTCAGCCACGGTCTCATATTAATCTTTCGTAAAGCCGGACCGCATCCCCGAAAAATCATACGGGCCGGCACGAAGGAGATCGACATGAACCGAATTTTCAAGACAGCCGTGCTGTCCGCCGCCGTGGCCGCCACGATGCTTGTGGCCCTGCCCGCGGCCAACGCCGATGACTGGCATCGTTGGCATCATCACGGTCACGGCCATGGCGACGCCGTCGCAGCCGGCGTCCTCGGCCTCGCCGCCGGTGCGCTGATCGGCGGTGCATTGGCCAACCAGCAACCCCCGCCGTCTGACTATTACGATGACGGTTACTACTATGATCGTGACGTGAGCGTGCGCCCGGCCCCTGTCCGCCGCTACTACGCGGAGCCTCGGGTGGTGTATGCCGACCGGTATGCCGAGCCGTGGACGCGGGGCTGGTACGAGTATTGCTCGGACCGTTACCGCACCTTCAATTCCCGCACCGGCACCTTCACCGGCAATGACGGCGAACAGCATTTCTGCACGGCCAACTGAGGCTTCCCTGCCCCAAACAAAGAGCGCTGACCGCAAGGCCGGCGTTTTTTGTTTGGGCTCTAGGATTTTGAGGCGGCAATCTGCGTTTGCAAAAGTCAGCGCCGCCCCTCATCCGCCTGCCGGCACCTTCTCCCCGTATAGGGACGGGGAGAAGAGAACTGACCGCAATGCTGGCGCTGGTACTGCGACGCTGGAGATTGGCGAAATCCTCGGTGCAGGCTGTCTTTCTCCCCGTCCCTATACGGGGAGTTGAGAAGTGGTCCGCACAGCGGACGAAAAAGCCAATTGCTTGGCTTTTCGAACGACGAACGTCCGGCAGGACAATGAGGGGCAGCGCCAGCTTTCGGAAACGGCTTGGTTAAGTTGGTTCGGGATCGTCTGAATCCCTATTGAATTAGACCAAAAACGGATTGGTCCGCCGCTCCTCGCCGAAGCGGCCGCCCGGCCCATGGCCGCAGATGAAGCCGATATCGTCGCCAAGCGGCAGAAGCTTGTCCTTTATCGAAGCGATCAGCGCCGCATGGTCGCCACCCGGCAGGTCGGTGCGGCCGACCGAGCCGCGAAACAGCACGTCGCCGACATGGGCGAATTTGGCCGCCCGGTTGTAATAGACGACGTGGCCCGGCGCGTGGCCGGGGCAATGCAGCACCTCGAAGCGATGCGAGCCGAACGACACGCTCTCCCCCTCGGTCAGGAACCGGTCGGGCACGCAATTGCGCGAACCGGCGATGCCGTAGCGCCTGCCCTGGTTTTCCAGATTGTCGAGCAAGGGTTTGTCAGCCTCGTGCGGGCCGACGATCTCGATGCCCAGCGCCGCCTTGAGCTCCATCGCACCGCCGGCGTGATCGATGTGGCCATGCGTGATCCAGATGGCCCCGGCCGTGATCGCATTGTCCTTCAACACGCCCAGCACCTTGTCGATGTCGCCGCCCGGATCGACGACGACGCCGTGCTTGTCGTCCATGTCGAACAGGATGGTGCAGTTCTGCTGGAACGGTGTGACCGGTACGATGCCGGCATTGAGCTGACCCATGATCGTCCTTTCGATGTCCAAGCGGTGATGTAGAGGCGCCGGTGAGAGGCGTCCACCCCTCGAAAGACGAACAGTCAGTCGTCTTAAAACGGAATGGGCGGCCGAAGCCGCCCATTCGAAAATCTTAGACAGAAATCGCCTACTTCTTCATGGCGCCCATGACCGCGCCGACGATGGCGGTCAGGATCGCCCCGCCGCCGGCGCCGCCGACGATGTTCTTCAGGTTGAGCGCGCTGCCGAGACCGCTCGTCGCCGCCGCGGCCGCTTCCGGAGTGATCGTGCCGCCGCCGAGCAGGCTGCCGAGGATCGCCGCGCCGCCGACACCGCCAACGGCTCCGGCCAGGATTTTGGGAAGCTGTCCCATCGCCGCCGTCTTGATCGCCGCGCCGACCGCCTGGCCACCGATGATGCCTGTAATGATCTGAATGATGATCGGAAGAAGCGTGTTCATGTCCATATTGCCAGTCCCTCCATAGCTGCCAGCCTCCCGGGCCGACGCCATCATGAGACGCCGAATTGGATGAAAGTCAAATGCACAAACGCTGAAATAAAAGGGGCGGTTCGAAAACCGCCCCTACTTGCGCGAAAAGCTGTGACTTTCGTTATTCTGCGGCGATCGCATGCTTGGGCTGAACGGCCACAGAATAGTCGTTCATCAGGTTCTTGGCGATCTCGCCGACCTCGAATCGGTAGGGGCCGATCTCAGAAACCGGCGTGACTTCCGCCGCGGTTCCCGTCAGGAAGCATTGCTCGAAGCCTTCGAGTTCCTCCGGCATGATGACGCGTTCGATGACCTCCAGCCCGCGATCCCTGGCCAGGCCGATGACCGTGCGGCGGGTGATGCCGTCGAGGAAACAGTCGGGCTTCGGCGTATGGATCTTGCCGTCCTTGACGAAGAAGATGTTGGCGCCGGTCGCTTCGGCGACCTGGCCGCGCCAGTCGAGCATCATGGCGTCTGCATATCCCTTGGCCTCGGCGGCGTGCTTGGACATGGTGCAGATCATGTAGAGGCCAGCGGCCTTCGACTTCGACGGCGCGGTGCGCGGGTCGGGCCGGCGCCATTCCGCCACGTCGAGCCGAATGCCCTTCAGCTTCTGCGCCGGATCGAAATAGCTCGGCCACTGCCAGATGGCGATGGCAACATTGATGCGGTTGTTCTGCGCCGAAACACCCATCTGCTCGCTGCCGCGCCAGGCGATCGGCCGGACATAGGCGTCCTGGAAACCCTGCTTCTTCAACAGTTTGGTCGAAGCATCATTGAGCTCGGCCACCGAATAGGGGATCTTGAAGCCGAGCAGGCGCGCCGATTCATGCAGACGCTCGGTATGCTCGTTGAGCTTGAAGATCACGCCGCCATAGGCGCGTTCGCCTTCAAACACCGCGCTGGCGTAATGCAGGCCATGGGTCAGCACATGAATCTTGGCGTCGCCCCATGGAACGAACTCGCCGTTCATCCAGATGAAGCCGTCCAGTTGATCGAAGGGAACGGATGCCATGGTAACCTCCCGCGGGCGCCGGCCCGCATATCTTCAGTGTCGTTGCGTGTTCTTTTTGGCCGCGCCGTGAGATTGGAGACGCCAGCCGGTGTCTCGAAGCGTAAGCGGATAATCGCGCTCTGGCAAACTCAGGAAATTCCGGAAAAACCCGCCCGTCTTGCCTTTTTGTTCGCAATCCGCCCAAAAGCTTGTCAAAAATTATCATTGCAGGGAAATTACGTCAATAGTACTGACATAATCTCCTGTTCCCATGGAGAAATGATGACGGATCGAAGCCACGCAGCCGGAAAACCGATCAGGACCGCAATGTCAGTCGAGGACGGCATCGACTTCGCCATCATCGAGCTGTTCTTCTTCGCCTATCGCGACTTCACTTCCGATCCCGATCAGATCCTGGCCGATTATGGCTTCGGCCGCGCTCATCACCGTGTGCTGCATTTCGTCAACCGGCGGCCAGGCCTGACGGTCGCCGAACTGCTCGACGTGCTGAAGATCACCAAGCAGAGCCTGGCGCGCGTGCTCAAGCAACTGATCGACACCGATCATGTCGTGCAGTTGCAAGGTCCGCGCGACCGCCGCCAGCGTGAGCTCTATCCGACGGCCAAGGGCCGTGCGCTGGCGCTGGCGCTGGCGCGGCCACAGTCGCGCCGCATCCGTGCTGCATTGGAAGATTCCGGCGCCACCGAACGGGCCTTGGTGGAACGCTTCCTCGAAGCGATGGTCAATCCGGAACTGAGAGCTCAGATCGACGTTGGATCCGCAAAAATGTCAGGAAAAAGCCATGGAGAGCACTGAGAGGGTCGACCAGGCGACCGCACCGGATGACGACGCGCCGCATTTGCTCGTGGTCGACGACGACACCCGCATCCGCAATCTTCTCAAGCAATATCTGACCGAAAACGGTTTCCGCGTCACCGTCGCCGGCAATGCCGGTGAGGCCCGCCGCAAGCTCGCCGGCCTCGACTTCGACCTGCTTGTGCTCGATGTCATGATGCCGGGCGAAAGCGGCGTCGATCTGACCAAGGCGCTGCGTGCCGAAAAGAACGTGCCGATCCTGATGCTGACGGCGTTGTCGGAAACCGACAGCCGCATTTCGGGGCTCGAGGCCGGCGCCGACGATTATCTGCCAAAACCCTTCGATCCGCGCGAGCTGATCCTGCGCATCAACAACATCCTGCGCCGCGGCGGCCCGACGGCAACGCCAAAGGTCGAACAGCTGGTCTTCGGCCCCTACACCTTCCAGATCGCCAGACGCGAACTGAAGCGCGGCGGCGAGGCGCTGAAGCTGACCGACCGCGAGCAGGAGATCCTGGCGATCTTTGCCGCGCGCGCCGGCGAAACCATCCCGCGCCACGAACTCGTCGGCGACGATTCGGAGGTCGGCGAGCGCACCATCGACGTTCAGATCAACCGGCTGCGCCGCAAGATCGAGCGTGATCCGTCCAATCCGGTCTGGCTGCAGACCGTGCGCGGTATTGGGTATCGGCTCAGCGTGGAATAGAATACCGGCCGCGGCCGCAATGGCCGCCGACGGATGAAACGGGCCAATGGCGACCACGGGACTGGAACAGCCGGGAAATGACGGCTTGAGCGCACGCGCCACGCGAACGCTCAAGGCGGTGCCGCGCATCTGGAACCGGTTCTGGCGCCTCGTCTCGCTCTATATGCCCAAGCGCCTTTATGCGCGCTCGCTGATCATCGTCATCGCGCCGATGATCCTTTTGCAATCGGTGGTCGCCTTCGTCTTCATGGAGCGCCATTGGGCAACCGTGACGCAGCGCCTGTCGCAGGCCACCGTACGCGACATCGCCGCCATCATCGACATGATCGAGACCTATCCGCACGACGCCGACTATGCCAACATCATCCGCATCGCGCAGGACCGCATGCAGCTGAAGGTCGACCTCCTGCCGCCCGATCCGTTGCCGCCGCCCGGCCCAAAACCGTTCTTCTCGATCCTCGATGACGTTCTTTCCGCCGAGATCACCCGCCAGATCAATCGACCGTTCTGGATCGACACGGTGGGCAATTCCAACATCGTCGAGGTGCGCGTCCAGCTTGAGAACAAGGTGCTGCGCGTCTTCGTGCGCCGCAGTCAGGCCTATGCCTCCAATACCCATATCTTCCTGATCTGGATGGTCGGCACCTCGCTGGTGCTGTTGATGATCGCCATCCCCTTCCTGCGCAACCAGATCCGGCCGATCCTGACGCTCGCCGAGGCCGCCGAAAGCTTCGGCAAGGGCCGGCCGATGCCGCGCGATTTTCGCCCGCGCGGCGCCGAGGAGGTGCGCCGCGCCGGCTTTGCCTTCATCCAGATGCGCGAGCGCATCGAGCGCCAGATCGAGCAGCGCACCGCGATGCTCACCGGCGTCAGCCACGATCTCAGGACCATCCTCACCCGCTTCAAGCTGCAGCTGGCGCTGGCCGGCGGCAAGGCTGAGACCAAGGCGGCGCTGAACCAGGACATCGACGACATGCAGTCGATGCTCGAAGGCTATCTCTCCTTCGCCCGCGGCGAGGCCTCGGAGGATCCCGGGCGCTTTGATCTCGAAGCCTACTTCCAGAAGCTCAGCGAAGAAGCGAGCCTGCGCAAATGCAAGCTGTCGACGACGCTTTCCGGCGACCCGACCGTGCATGTGCGCCCCAAGGCCTTCGCCCGGCTATTGTCCAATGTCATCGGCAACGCCTTCCGCTATGCCAAGACGGTGGAGGTCAGCGCCAATCATGGCCGTGGCTCGCTTGTGGTCACCATCGACGATGATGGTCCCGGCATTCCGGCCGACAGGCGCGAGGACGTGTTCAAGCCCTTCGTGCGGCTCGACGAGGCCCGCAACCTCGATGCCAGCGGCACCGGCCTCGGCCTGTCGATCGCCCGTGACATCGCCCGCAGCCACGGCGGCGACATCACCCTTGACGTCAGTCCGCTTGGCGGCCTGCGCGCGGTGATCAAGGTTCCGGCCTAAGAGCAATTCCAGGAAAGTGTGAAAACGGTTTTCCGTCCGGAATTGCGTCAAAGACAAAAGTTAGAGGAGTTCGCCGTTTCCCTGAACGGTGAGCTGCTCCAGGCACGTCAAGCATCAGGCTTCATCCGCCCGTCATGAAATCGTGGTGAAGAGCGCGCATGAAACGTGCGATCATACTCGATTCGTCCTTGCCGGCCCACTTCGACCCCGTGCCCGCCCGGGTGCGCTGGAGCGAAGCTGCTGCAGCCGGCTGGTCGCCGTTTCGGCATCGTTTCAAGGCAACCGTCGACCTTTCCAGCAAAGGGCCGCCATGCGCATATTGATGGTAACCGACGCCTGGCGCCCACAGGTCAATGGCGTCGTCCACACGTTGGAACGGCTCACCGAAACTCTGAGATCCTTTGACGTCGGGGTGGATTTCCTGACGCCCAACATCTTTCGCACGCTGCCCTTGCCGACCTATCCCGACATAAGGCTGGCGCTGACCACGCCCGGCCACGTGGCGCGGCTGATCGATGGCTACAAGACCGATCACATCCACATCGTCACCGAAGGGCCGCTCGGCATCATGGCGCGGCGCTATTGCCGCAATGCCGGCCGACCATTCACCACCAGCTATCACACGCGCTTTCCCGAATATCTAAGCGCCCGCCTGCCGGTGCCGGAAAGCTGGGCCTATCGCTGGCTGCGCGACTTCCACAATTCCGGCCAGGGCACGCTGGTCGCAACCCAGTCGCTCGCCGACGACCTTTCGGCGCGCGGTTTCAACAAGCTGAGGCCGTGGACGCGCGGCGTCGACACCGACCATTTCCGACCGGACAAACGGAAGGACCTCGGCTTCCCCGGCCCGGTCTTCCTCTGCGTCGGCCGGGTCGCCATCGAAAAGAACCTCTCGGCCTTCCTCGACCTCGACCTGCCCGGCAGCAAGGTGGTCGTCGGCGAAGGCCCGGAGCTTGCAAAGCTCAAGGCGAAATATCCGCAGGCGCATTTCCTGGGCCATCGTCCTAACGACGAGCTGGCCGAGATCTACGCCTCGGCCGACGTCTTCGTCTTCCCCAGCCGCACCGACACATTCGGCAATGTCATCATCGAGGCGCTGGCCAGCGGCACGCCCGTCGCCGCCTATCCGGTCACCGGGCCGATCGACATCGTCGGCGACGGCATTGGCGGCGCGGTTTCCAACGATTTGCGCGAAGCATCGCTCGCCGCCCTCAAGGTCGACCGCGCCCAGGCCCGCGAACGCGCCATGCGCTACAGCTGGAAAGCCTGCGCGGAAATGTTCCTCGACACGGTCGGGGAAGCGCTCGGCAGGACGCGCAAGCTGGCGGCCTGAGAGTTGTGCCGGCCCAGGATGTGTTGAGATTCAGGTCAGGCCGAGCCGAGAATGGTGGGCTCCGAGAACCGGAGCGGAGCGTACTTTTGGGTACGTGAGCACCGGAAGCGCAGGAGACCGCCGTTCGCAGGCCGGCATCACCTGAATATCAACGCATCCTAGAACAGCCGCCCGCCGTCCGGCACCCTGCGCTCGATGGCGCCGAGCACGACAGCACCCTCCTCGTCAGGAAAGCCCAGCGTCAGCACTTCCGACATGAACGGCCCGATCTGGCGCGGCGGGAAATTGACCACCGCGAACACCTGCCGCCCGACCAGCGTTTCCGGCGCATAGTATTTGGTGATCTGCGCCGACGATTTCTTGATGCCGATGTCGGGCCCGAAATCGATCTTCAGCTTGAACGCCGGCTTGCGCGCCTCGGGAAACGGTTCGGCCTCGACGATCGTGCCGGCGCGGATGTCGACACGATCGAAATCGGCAAAACTGATCTCGGGCTTGCGCTCGCTGCTCGAACTCATGTCTCTGTCTTACCGATGCTCAGGCGTTGCCGTAGGTCTCGAACAGCACACCGGCCAGCGCATCCTTGGCCGAGGTTCCCGACCAGACGACGAACTGAAAAGCCTGGAAATAGCATTCGCAGGCTTCCAGCGCCGAGGACAAAAGCACCTCGACCTGCTGGCTCGACGGCTCGACTCCGCCCGCCAGCAGCAGCGACTGGCGGAACATGATCGCGCCTTCCTGCTCCCAGAGGTCGAAATGGCCGAACAGCATTTGCTCGTTGATCAGCGACAACAGCCGCATCACTTCCAAGGCGCGGGTCTCCGGCACCTTGATGTCGAAGGCGCAGGCCAGATGCAGCGCCTCGAAATCCTCCATCCAGGAGAAGGAGACATGGTAGTCGGTCCAGCTGCCGGCAACCGAGATCGAGATTTCGTCATCGCCGGCCCGTTCGAAGGACCAGTCATTGTTGTGGGCCACCTGCTCGATAACATCCACCGGATGGATTTCGCGGGAGAATTCGAGTTCGAGAAGTTCCATGGAATGCTTCCTGTCGTTCTAAGGAGCGCCGCCACACGCTCCGCGGGAGGGCACACACAACGAACAATCTGATCTAGAACTCGGACGGCCAGGACTTCTCGACGCAAAGACCCCAGACCGGACCCCACCGCCCGGCCGCATGATCCTGCTCCGAATCATGCAACAAATTCAGTCTATTGATCGGGAGTCGCGTGAACAGCCCAATTTTTCGCACTGCGTCATTCGCATGTGGAAAGGCGCTGTCACAAAGATTCATGCAATGCCGTTAAGCGATTCACGGCAAAGCGCTTTTCAGAATTGGACTATGTGGAAAAGTTTAATGATTATTTTTTTGCACGCGGCTTCGCCGCCGCCGCTGGTGCGGCATCACCGGCCAGTTCGGCGAGCCTGGCTTCGAGCGCTTCGATGCGGGCGGCAAGGCGGGTATTCTCGTCCCGAGCCTTGGCTGCCATCTCGCGCGCGGCCTCGAATTCCTCGCGCTGCACCACGTCCATCGAATTGAGGATACGCTCCGCCTGCCCCTTGAAGGCGGTTTCCACCTCGCGCCGCACGCCCTGGGCGGCACCGGCTGCATCGGTCATGAGCTTGGCGAATTCGTCGAGAATGCGGTTCGGTCCGGTCGACATGGCAAATCCTCGCTTGCTCGAATTGACGTAGTGGCGCCGCGCGGAGAATGCAAGAACGTTGAGGCTTGGTGCGGCATCTGCGTTGCTATGGCGCATGGCGCTGCCGTACCTATAGGCAGTTGTCAAACAGCTCCAACCTGTACTCGAGGACGCCAAATCGCCTATTGTGTTGTCGTCTCATATAGCGTCAGCACACTCCAATCAGGGTCAACCAATGGCAACGCCTCCACGCCGACCAACAAATCCGATGGCAGCCGCCGAAGCGGCCTTCAAGCCGGTCAAGAAGCCGGCGGCACCGCCCCGGGAACCCTCGACCGCCCCGAATATCCGTGAGCTCGTTTCGATCAGGATCGACCGAGCCGTGCTGGACTATTTCCAGGAGGATGGCCCCGGCTGGCAGGACAGGATCAACGATGCATTACGAAAGTTGGTGGCTGCCAAGCCTCAGGGGTGAGCATCCGCACGGCGATGGCCCGTCCGGGTGATCCGGTCGCGACATTTGACGGCAACCGCCTTGCCTTGACCCTGCCCAAACCCTGCCGCATGGTCCACGCGCAAACGCGTTTCGCAACCGAGAGCTCCCGTTGAACGACTATTTCCTGCTACCGCTGGCCTCGCTGCCTTTTCCCAACATCAACCCGATCCTGATCCAGATCGGACCGCTGGCGGTGCACTGGTATGGCGTCGGCTACATCGTCGGCATCCTGTTTGCCTGGTGGTACGCCAAGCGGCTGGCCGCCAACCCCAAGCTCTGGGCGGACGGTGTCGTGCCGATGAAGCCGGAGGATCTCGACGATTTCATCGTCTGGGCGGCAATCGGCGTCGTGCTGGGCGGCCGAACCGGCTATGTGCTGTTCTATGACCTGCCGCGCTACATCGCGCATCCGCTCGACATCTTCGCCGTCTGGCAAGGCGGCATGTCCTTCCACGGCGGCCTGCTCGGCGTCATTCTCGCCATGACGCTGTTTTCCATCAGGCGCGGCATCCGCACCTGGTCGCTGTTCGATGTCGTCGCCGCCGGCGTGCCCGTCGGCCTCGGCCTGGTGCGCGTCGCCAACTTCATCAATTCCGAGCTCTGGGGCCGACCGAGCGATGTGCCATGGGCGATCGAATTCCCCAATGGCGGCCCGTTTACCCGCCACCCCAGCCAGCTTTACGAGGCGCTGCTCGAGGGCCTGGTGCTGTTTGTCGTGCTGCGTATCCTCACCCATTCGCGCCTCAAGCTGAAGACGCCGCGCTTCGTCGGCGGCGCCTTCATCTGCGGTTACGGCCTGTCGCGCATCTTCGTCGAGTTCTTCCGCGAGCCGGACCAGCAACTCGGCTATCTCCTTGGCACCAACTGGCTGACCATGGGCATGATCCTGTCGACGCCGATGGTGCTGGCCGGCATCTGGGCGATGGCCACCGCCAAGCCGGTGACGCAGTCGCAGCCGCAGGCGACATGACGCGGCTGAAGGCCCGGATCGTCGACCTGATCGAAGCGCTTGGTCCCCTTCCCGTCAACGAATACATGGCGATGTGCCTGTTCGACCCCTCGGACGGCTACTACATGACGCGCGAGCCCTTCGGTGCCGCCGGCGATTTCGTCACCGCGCCGGAGATCAGCCAGATGTTCGGCGAACTGATCGCCGTCTGGCTCTACCAGGCGTGGCTGGCGATCGGCCGCCCGATGCCGGTGACCATCGCCGAGATCGGCCCAGGTCGTGGCACGCTGATGAAGGACATGCTGCGCACCCTGTCGCGGCTCGACCCGGCGCTGGCCAATGGTGCTGACTTCGCCATGATCGAGACCAGCCCGCGCCTGACCGAGGTGCAGAAGCAGACGCTTGGCACGACACCGCTCGCGGCTCAGTGGCACGAGACGATCGAGACCCTCCCTCATCAGCCGCTGCTGATCGTTGGCAACGAACTGTTCGACGCCGTCCCCATCCGCCAGTTCGTGCGCGCCGGCGCTAGCTGGCGCGAGCGGATGATCGGCCTCGATGATGAGAACAATCTTTGCTTCTTCGCCGGTGCCGGTTCCGTCGACCCGGCGCTGCTGCCGGCCGATGCCGCAAATGCACCGCAAGGCGCGGTCGCCGAAGTGGCACCGGCCCGCACGGCCCTGATGGCGGCCATCACCGAGCGCATGGCCCGAGACGGTGGCGCCGGGCTGTTCCTCGACTATGGCCATCTGCAGCCGGGTGTCGGCGACACGCTGCAGGCCTTGCGCCGGCACAATCACGAACATGTGCTGGCCAATCCGGGCGAAGCCGATCTCACCTCCCATGTCGATTTCGCCGCCCTTGCCGCGACCGTGCGCGGGCACGGTCTCGACGCCCACCTGTCGACGCAGGGCGATTTCCTGCTTGGCATGGGCATTCTCGAGCGTGCCGGCAGGCTTGGCGCCGATGCCAGTCAGGCGGCGCGCGACAAGATCACCGGCGATGTCGAACGCCTCGCCGGGCCGCAGGCCATGGGCGAGCTGTTCAAGGTGCTTGCCGTCCTGCCGCGCGGCGTCGCCGTCCGGCCTTTTGCCACGACGGATTGACTTTTCACCGCTCCCCCTCCCAATCTCCCGTCCGGTAAAAAAAGCGGCCGGACCGCCGGCCGCTTTTTCTTGACGAAACCGCTCACACGGACAACAACGCCCGCATGCTGAATCAGACCAAACCGGATCCCGTTCGGTCGCCGCTGCTGGACAAGGCGCAGGCACAAGGCATCCGCCACGGCTATTTCACCCGCGTCGGCGGCGTCTCGGCCGGCATCTACCAGGGCCTCAACATCGGCACCGGATCGTATGACGACCAGGCGCTGGTCGCCGAGAACCGCCGTCGTGTCGCTGCCTGGATGGGCGTGCCGGCGAACCATCTGTTGACCGCCTGGCAGATCCATTCGCCCGACGTCATCATTGTCCGGGAGCCCTTTGCCGGCGAGCGGCCCAAGGCCGACGCCATCGTCACCGACCGGCCCGGCATCGCCATCGGCGCCTCGACCGCCGACTGCGGCCCGGTGCTCTTTGCCGATGCCCAAGCACGCATCATCGGCGCGGTGCATGCCGGCTGGAAGGGCGCCTTCACCGGCGTGCTCGAAAACACCGTTCTCGCCATGGAAAGCCTTGGCGCCCGGCGTGAGAACATCGTCGCCGTGCTCGGTCCTTCGATCGGACCTGACAATTACGAGGTCGGGCCTGAATTCGTCGCCCGCTTCGTCGAGGCCGATGATGAAAACGCCGCCTATTTTAAGCCCTCCGCCAATGCCGGCCACGCCCTGTTCGACCTCAACCGCTACACGGTCGACCGGCTGGCCAAGGCTGGCGTTATCGCCGAGGGCCTCGGCCGCTGCACCTATGCCGAGGAAGATCTGTTTTACTCCTACCGGCGCACCACGCACCGCAAGGAGCCCGATTACGGCCGGCAGGTTTCGGCGATAGTTTTGGAGAGGGCATAATGGCGCTGCATTTTGAACGATCCGAATTCGACGCGCGGCGCGACCGCCTGATGATCGAGATGGCCGAAAAGAAGCTCGACGCCATCCTGCTGTTCGCGCAGGAGAGCATGTACTGGCTGACCGGCTATGACACGTTCGGCTTCTGCTTCTTCCAGTGCCTGGTGGTGAAGGCCGACGGCTCGATGGTGTTGCTCACCCGCTCAGCCGATCTGCGCCAGGCGCGCCAGACCTCGATCATCGACAACATCGTGCTGTGGACCGACCGCAACGGCGCCAACCCGGCGGTCGACCTGCGCAACCTGCTCAACGAACTCGACCTGCTTGGCGCCCGTATCGGCGTCGAATACGACACCCACGGGCTGACCGCCTACAATGGCCGCCGGCTGGACGAGCAGCTGCAGACCTTCGGCCAGATCGCCGACGCATCCGGCATCGTCGGACGGCTGCGCCTGTTCAAGAGCCCGGCCGAGATCGCCAAGGCTGAGAAGGCCGCCAACCTCTCCGACGACGCGCTGGACGCGGCACTGCCGCTGATCAAGCAAGGCGGCGACGAAGCCCTGATTCTCGCCGCCATGCAGGGCGCCGTCTTTGCCGGCGGCGGCGACTATCCGGCCAACGAATTCATCATCGGCTCCGGTGTCGACGCGCTGCTGTGCCGCTACAAGGCCGGCCGCCGCAAGCTCACCAAGAACGATCAGCTGACGCTCGAATGGGCCGGCGTATTCCATCATTACCATGCGCCGATGATGCGCACGGTGCTGACCGGAAAGGTCTCCAAGCGCCATCAGGAACTGTTCGACGCGGCGCGCGCCGCGCTTCTCGCCGTCGAAAAGGCGATGACGCCCGGAAACACATTCGGCGACGTCTTCGACGCCCATGCCCGCACCATGGAGGCGCATGGCCTGACCAAGCATCGGCTGAACGCCTGCGGCTACTCGGTCGGCGCGCGCTTCACACCGTCCTGGATGGACATGCCGATGTTCATCCAGGGCAATCCCGAGCCGATCGCGCCGAACATGACCCTGTTCGCCCACATGATCATCATGGATTCCGACACCGAGACGGCGATGACGCTTGGCCGCACCTACCTGACAACCGAATCCCAGCCGAAGCCGCTCTCCCGCCATGATCTCGACTTGATCGTGCAGTGAAACCACAATGGGAGGCGTTCTTCGCCAAGGAGTTAGAAGGCAAATGAGACGATCGCGTGTGACGACCGTGTCATTGCTTGTGGCACTGGCTCTGGCGGCCTGCACCAACGCAAAGGACGTTCTCGAACCTTCCGCAATCACCCCGCCGGCCACCTCGGCGCCGGCAGCGCAGGGCGGCGCGGCGGCGGCTGTTCCGGCCCCGGCGTCATCAGCCGCGCCCGCCACCACCACGGCGGGTGCGCCTGCCGCCACCACTCCGGTCACGCCCGCACAGGCCGCCGCCATCCTTGCCAAAACCCGGCTGCAGATCGCGCCGATCGTTGGCGCTTCGGTGGAAGCCGCCACCCCGCTGACGGCGGAACTGCAGGCGCGCGCCAAGCAGCGCGGCATCACGCTTGCCGGCAGTCAGGATCAGACCGCGACCCATGTGCTCAAGGGCTACTTCTCGGCGATCTCGGAGGGCAAGGACACCACCGTCATCTATGTCTGGGACGTCTACGACCCCTCCGGCAACCGCCTGCACCGCATCAACGGCCAGATGAAGGCGCCTGCGGTCAATTCCGGCAACAGCGGGGGCGGCGACAGCTGGAAGGCGGTCTCGCCCGCCACCATGCAGGCGATCGCCGACCAGACCATCGACCAGTTCGCGGCGTTTCTTGGCGGCAAGGCGAGTTGAGGTGTTGCCAGCCGGCGTTGCCCAACAGCTTTCTTGAGCTTAGCCGGCGGATTCCCGATCTCGGCGCTTGCAATACCGGCGCGGGCCGCTAAAAGCCCGGTTAAAAGGTACAGGAGAGTCCGTCAGGCCTCTCCACCCCTCCACCAGGAACGGTGCATGAAACTCTTCGCGGGCAATTCCAACAGGGTGCTGGCCGAAGCGGTCGCCCGCTATCTCAACATCCCGCTGGGCAAGGCCAGTGTCAGGCGCTTCGCCGACCAGGAAATCTTCGTCGAAATCCAGGAAAACGTGCGCGGCGAGGATGTCTTCATCCTGCAGTCGACCTCGTTCCCGACCAACGATCACCTGATGGAACTGCTCATCATGATCGACGCCTTCATGCGCTCGTCGGCAAGGCGCATCACGGCGGTCATCCCTTATTTCGGCTATGCAAGGCAGGATCGCCGCGCCTCCGGCCGCACGCCGATCTCGGCCAAGCTGGTGGCCAACATGATCACCCGCGCCGGCGTCAACCGGGTTTTGACGCTGGACCTTCATGCCGGCCAGATCCAGGGCTTCTTCGACATTCCGACCGACAATCTGTTCTCGGTGCCTGTGATGGCCCGCGACGTGAAGGCGAAATACAAGCAGCTCGGCAACGTCGTGGTGGTGTCGCCCGATATTGGCGGCGTGGTGCGGGCACGCGCGCTGGCCAAGCGCTTCGACGCGCAGCTCGCCATCGTCGACAAGCGCCGTGAGCGCCCGGGCGAATCGGAAGTCATGAACATCATCGGCGCGGTCGCCGGAAAGGACTGCCTGCTGATCGACGACATCGTCGATTCCGGCGGCACGCTGTGCAATGCCGCCGATGCGCTGCTGGCCAACGGCGCCACCAGTGTCACCGCCTACATCACCCATGGCGTGCTCTCGGGCGGCGCGGTCGCCCGCATCAGCGGCTCGAAGCTGCAGGAGCTGGTGATCACCGATTCCATCCAGCCGACCCAGGCCGTGCTCGACGCCGCCAACATCCGTGTCATCTCGATCGCCGACCTGATCGGCGAGGCCATCTCGCGTACGGCGACCGAGGAATCGGTATCGAGCCTGTTCGATTAAGCTCCCGGCGGCAGCAATCTGGTTCCGGAATCGGGCGCCATCCGCCGCGGGCTTTCCCCGCTGTCGCGCGCGCCGCGCATGTAGCCGCGCGGCGAGGAGCCGAGCATGCGCTTGAACATGGTGATGAAGGCCGGCACGCTGTCATAGCCGAGATCGAGCGCCACCCTGGTGATCGGCTCGCCGTCGGCCAGCCGCGGCAGCGCCGCGAACAGGCAGGCCTGCTGGCGCCATGTCGACAGCGACAATCCGGTCTGGCGCTGGAAGGCGCGCGTGAAGGAGCGCCGGCTCATGCCGACGGCATCGGCCCATTCGTCGATCGTTGCGTGTGGCGAGGGTGCCGCGACAAAGCGCCGGCAGAGCGCCGCCAGTTTGGGATCGGACGGGAACGGCAGACCCAGTGGCCGTTCCGGCAGCTGCGGAATCTCATGCAGCAGAAGGTTCATGATTAGGCCGCCGCGCCCTTCCAGTTCGCCACCTTGCGGCAGCTTCTCGGATTCCACGATCAGGCTGTGCATGAGGTCGGTGACGCCGACCACGCGCATGCCTTCCGGCAGGCCAGGAATCGCCCGCGGCATGACATAGACGGACCGCATCGAGACATCGCCCAACATCTCGACGGAATGTTCGATGCCGGCCGGAATCCACATTGCATGGTCGGGCGGCACCATCCAGCGCCCGTGCCGCGTCGTCACCAGCACGACGCCCACCAGCGCATGCAGCAACTGACTGCGGCTGTGGTGGTGATGCGGCACGTGGTAGCCATCCGGATATTCGGTCGGCAAGACCACCGCCGGTCCAACCGCCTGCTCCAGCCACTGCCAACGCAGCCCGTGCAATTGCTCGAGATCCGTACGACCGGCGCCGAAAAGCTCCTTACCGTGCGGTATCATCATGCTCAGCTGGCCCACTTGCGAAACTATTGGACCAAACCACGAAAGAAGTAGCCTGGCAACCGGCTTATAAGGCTGCCTGCGGGAGCGTCCCGCCACGTTACCGCTGCGGGGCGAGAAAGCCCCGCAGCCTCAGTCCCGCGGCTCTGCCGCCAAAAAAACTACGGAGCCTATCTTGACCGATACGACAGCGAGCAGCGTCGCGACACCCGCGAGCGCCAGTCACGTTTCAGCCCAGGCGACGGCGTTCACCGTCATTCTGGCGGTGAGCCTCTGCCATTGCATCAACGACATCATGCAGTCGCTGCTATCGGCGATCTATCCGCTTCTGAAAGACAATTACGGCCTCGACTTCTGGCAGATCGGCCTGTTGACCTTCACCTTCCAGGTGACGGCCTCGCTGCTGCAGCCGATCATCGGCGCAATCACCGACAAGCGGCCGATGCCCTACTCCCTGCCTTACGGCATGGCGGCGTCGCTGATCGGCCTTGTCGTGCTGGCCTATGCCGGGCACTATTACCTGCTCCTGATCGGCGCCTCGCTGATCGGCATCGGCTCGGCGATCTTCCATCCCGAATCCTCGCGCATCGCCCGCTTCGCTTCGGGCGGCCGGTTTGGCCTGGCCCAGTCGCTGTTCCAGGTCGGCGGCAATTTCGGCCAGTCCATGGGGCCCCTGCTGGCCGCCTTCATCGTCGTGCCCTTCGGCCAGACCAGCATCGCCTGGTTCGCCATCGGCTCGCTGATCGGCATCTTCATCCTGTGGCAGGTCGGCGGCTGGTACAGCCGTCTGCGCGCCGCGCAGGGCATCCGCAAGGCGGCAAGTTTCGTCTCGCCCTTCCCGCGCCGCAAGGTGATGTGGGCGCTGGCGGTGCTGACGCTGCTGGTGCTGACCAAGAACGCCTATATCGCCAGTCTCGCCAGCTACTACACCTTCTATTCCATCCATAAGTTCGGCGTGTCGGTGCAGATGAGCCAAGTGATGCTGTTCCTGTTCCTCGGCGCCTCGGCGCTGGGAATCCTGCTCGGTGGCCCGTTCGGCGACCGCTACGGGCAGAAGGCGATGATCTGGTTCTCGATCGTCGGCGTGCTGCCCTTCACGCTGGCGCTCCCCTACGCCAACATGGAATGGACGATGGTGCTAACGGTGCTGATCGGGCTGATCCTGTCGTCGGCCTTCTCCAACATCGTCGTCTTCGCGCAGGAGTTGGTGCCGGGCCGCGTCGGCATGATCGCCGGCATCTTCTTCGGCTTCGCCTTTGGCGTGGGCGGCATCGCGGCCGCCGTGCTCGGCGTCGTCGCCGACATGAAGGGCATCGATTTCGTCTTCCAGATCTGCTCGTACCTGCCGTTCCTCGGCCTGCTGACAGTGTTCCTGCCCAACATGAGAGAAGCCCGGAAGGTGGAACCCGCCGCTTAGAGCAATTTCGGGAAAAGTGCGTAGAGGTTTTCCGTCCGGAATTGCGTGAAAGCAATGAGTTAGACCATCCGCGTCCTATCCGCGAAAGAGCACCCGCCGTTGGCGGGTGCTCTTTCTGTTTGGTTCGGGACCTATGCCTTGATGAAGGCCAGCAGATCGGCGTTGATGACATCGGCATGCGTCGTGGCCATGCCGTGCGGATAACCCTTGTAGACCTTGATCTCGCCCTTCTTGAGCAGCTTGATGGTCAGCAGCGCCGAGTCGGCGATCGGGACGATCTGGTCGTCGTCGCCATGCATGACCAGCACCGGCACGTCGATCTTCTTGAGGTCCTCGGTGAAGTCGGTCTCCGAGAAGGCCTTGATGCAATCATAATGCGCCTTGGTGCCGCCCATCATGCCCTGGCGCCACCAATTGTCGATGACCCCTTGCGAAACCTCGGCGCCTGGACGGTTGAAGCCATAGAACGGACCGGCCGGGACGTCGCGGAAGAACTGGGCGCGGTTGGCTGCCTGGGCGGAGCGGAAACCGTCGAACACCTCGATCGGCAGGCCGCCGGGATTGGCCGGCGTCTTGAGCATGATCGGCGGCACCGCGCCGATCAGCACCGCCTTGGCGACACGGCCGCCCGAGCCATACTTCGCGACGTAGCGCGCCACCTCGCCGCCGCCGGTCGAGTGGCCGACATGGATGGCGTCCTTGAGGTCGAGATGCGCGACAAGTTCAGCCACATCGGCCGCATAGGTATCCATCTCGTTGCCGATATCCGTCTGGGTCGAGCGGCCATGGCCGCGCCGGTCATGGGCGATGACGCGGTAGCCCTTCGACAGAAAGAAAAGCATCTGAGCGTCCCAGTCGTCGCTGCTCAATGGCCAGCCATGGTGGAAGACGATCGGCTGACCGGTTCCCCAGTCCTTGTAATAGATCTGCGTGCCGTCCTTGGTGGTGATCGTGCCGCTGCCCGAGCCGGACTTGGTCTGCGCTATCATCTCAATCTCCCTTCGACAGTTGTCGCGATAAACAATATCGCGATATTAATATCGCTAACGCGGCTCACGCCCTCTGTCCACAAAAATACGTATCGCGATATCATTTTCGTGGTACTGAGCCCATAAGTTGCAAAACAAGGAATGCGTCGTGCCTCTCCCGTTGGACAGTCAGCTCTGCTTCACGCTTTATGCCACGAGCATGGCCATCAACCGCACATATAAACCCATGCTGAACGAGATGGGGATCACCTATCCGCAATATCTCGTGCTCAACGCACTGGGTGAAGCCGACGGCATCTCGGTCGGCACGATCGCCCACCGGCTCGCCCTGGAATCGAGCACCATCACGCCGCTGGTGAAGCGGATGGAGCAGGCCGGACTGGTGACCCGCCAGCGCAGCCGGACCGACGAGCGCCAGGTCCAGGTCGACCTGACGGCCGCCGGGCGCGCTCTGCTTGTCCGGTGCAACTGCCTGAACGAAACCCTGATCGAGCGCTCGGGCATGACGCTGGCCGACCTCAACGCCCTCAATCGGCAAGTCCAGGCGCTGCGCGATGCCCTGACCGGCGACCAGTAGCCAGTGCCGTTTCCGGCCATGGCTTGCACCCCCGGCCGCCTTCCGCTATAGAGCCGCCACCCGCGTAGACACCCTTGGAGGCAACGCGGCGGAAGGCTGCCTTCCCCTTGTGATCCCGAACAAAGATCCGCTCGCCGCGGTTCCGGCATTCGGGCATCGAGGACAGGCGGCTTTCGACGTTTACGGCTTGGGCACACTGCTCTCCGCAAACGCTCCATAACACGCGAAAGGAAAAGCCATGAGCCACGATGCTTACGAGCTCAAGGCCGAAGCGCGCGAACAGGTCGGTAAGGGGTCCGCCCGTGCAGTTCGCCGCAACGGTAAAGTGCCTGCAGTAATCTACGGTGACAAGCAGCCTCCCCTGGCGATCGCTCTCACCTACAAGGACATCTACTACAAGATCCATGGCGGCGGGTTTCTGACCACAGTCGCCACGATCGATGTCGACGGCAAGAAGATCCAGGTCCTGCCGAAGGACTTCCAGCTCGACCCGGTCAAGGACTTCCCGATGCACGTGGATTTCCTGCGCATCGGCAAGGACACCGAAGTCAATGTCGACGTGCCCGTGCACTTCGTCAATGAAGACAAGTCGCCCGGCATCAAGCGCGGCGGCGTGCTCAACATCGTGCGTCACGAGGTCGAGTTCCACTGCCCGGCCAATGCGATCCCGGAATTCATCACCGTCGATCTCACCGGCGCCGATATCGGCGATTCGATCCACATCTCGGCGGTCAAGCTGCCGGCCGGCGTCAAGCCGGTCATCTCCGATCGCGACTTCACCATCGCGACCATTGCCGGTTCGGCGGCGATGAAGCCGGAGACGGAAGAGACGGCTGAAGCGGCTGCTCCCGAAGCGGCTCCCGCCGCCGAAGAGAAGTAAGTCTTTCCCGCCCGGAGCTGACGATGCTGCTGTTTGCAGGACTCGGCAATCCGGGCGCGAAGTACGCCAGCAACCGGCACAATGTCGGCTTCATGGCGGCGGACGCCATCGCCCGCCGCCATTCCTTTTCGCCCTGGTCGAAGAAATTCCAAGGCCTGATCGCCGAGGGCATGCTCGGCGGCGAAAAGGTCATCCTGATCAAGCCGCAGACCTTCATGAACCTGTCCGGCCAGTCGGTCGGCGAGGCGCTGCGCTTCTACAAGCTCGAACCGTCCGCGCTCACCGTCTTCTACGACGAGATCGACCTTGCCGAGGGCAAGCTGCGCATCAAGACCGGCGGCGGCGCCGGCGGCCACAACGGCATCCGCTCGATCGACGGCCATGTCGGCAACACCTATCGTCGCGTGCGCATCGGCGTCGGCCATCCCGGCGTCAAGGAAATGGTCCAGCACCATGTGCTCGGCGATTTCGCCAAGGCCGACCGTGAATGGCTGGAACCGCTGCTGGACGCGATCGCCGACAATGCCGCGATGATCGTCAAGGGCGATGAATCCGGCTTCATGAACAAGGCCGCGCTCGCCGTCCAGGGCAAGGCAGCAGCCGAGCCGGAAAAGCCGCCGCAAAAGCAGCAGGCGCCCAAACAGCAAAGCCACATCCGCCAGGCGCGGCAGCAGCAGGCGCCTGCCAAGCTGCCCGAAACCGGACCGATGGCCGCCATGCTGAAGAAACTGTTCGGAAAAGACTAGGAACCAGGGCGGCCGGCGTCGATATGGGCGATGCGGACCGCTGCACCAAACTACATCGCCCCCGATCTTCGAAGGGCCCGATCTTCGAAGGGCCCGATTCGAAGGGCTTGACGTTCCTCACCCCTACCCCCATAGCCCTGATCAAATTTCGATTTCCCGATAGGACTGGACGAAAATGGGTTTCAAATGCGGCATCGTTGGCTTGCCCAACGTCGGCAAGTCGACGCTCTTCAACGCGTTGACCAGAACGGCTGCGGCGCAGGCCGCCAATTATCCGTTCTGCACGATCGAACCGAACACCGGCGAGGTGGCGGTGCCCGATCCGCGCCTGCAGAAGATCGCCGAGATCGCCAAGTCGAAGGAGATCATCCCGACCCGCATCTCCTTCGTCGACATTGCCGGCCTGGTGCGCGGCGCCTCCAAGGGCGAAGGGCTGGGCAACCAGTTCCTCGCCAACATCCGCGAGGTCGACGCCATCGTGCATGTGCTGCGCTGCTTCGAGGATGACGACATCACCCATGTCGAGGGCCGCATCGACCCCGTCGCCGACGCCGAGACGGTCGAGACCGAGCTGATGCTCGCCGACCTCGACAGCCTGGAGCGCCGCATCGTGCAGATCCGCAAGCGCGCCTCGACCAAGGACAAGGAAGCGACATCGGTGCTGCCGATGATGGAGGCCGCGCTCGAGCTGCTGCAGGCCGGCAAGCCGACCCGCATCCTGCTCAAGGGCATTTCGGCCGAGGACCTGCGCATCCTGCAGGGACTGAACCTCTTGACCTCGCACCCTGTGCTCTATGTCTGCAACGTCGCCGAGGCCGACGCCGCCACCGGCAACGAGCACACAAGGGCCGTCGAGAAAATGGCGACCGCGCAAGGCGCCCGCACCGTCGTCATCTCGGCGGCGATCGAGGCCGAGGTCGCCCAGCTCAGCGACGAGGAGGAGATGGAATTCCTGTCCTCGCTAGGCCTCGACGAGCCGGGCCTGAACAAGGTCATCCGCGCCGGCTACGAACTGCTGCAGCTCATCACCTATTTCACCGCCGGTCCGAAGGAAACCCGCGCCTGGACCATCCACAAGGGCGACAAGGCACCGCAAGCCGCCGGCGTCATCCACACCGATTTCGAACGCGGCTTCATCCGCGCCCAGACCATCGCCTACAATGACTATGTCACGCTGGGCGGCGAAGTGGCCGCCAAGGAAGCCGGCAAGGCGCGCGACGAAGGCAAGGAATATGTCGTCCAGGACGGCGACGTCATGCTGTTCAAGTTCAACACTTGATTGCCTACCGCCAGCGTGTCCGAGTGAACTCGTCACACTGTTAGGCCCTTGATATGAACAAATTCCTAGGGCAAATTATCGAGTATCTACAACTTTCGGGCAGTCTCAAAGCCGACTTAGAGAAGAGTTTGTGATGGCTGAGACATCTATTGAGTGGACCGACGCAACGTGGAACCCAGTTGCCGGATGCACTATCCTCACGGCAGGGTGCACGAACTGCTATGCGATGCGCATGGCCTCCCGCCTCCAAGCGATGGGAGCTGAGAAGTACACGGGGTTAACTCGAAAAAGCGGTGGAAGGGCAAAGTGGACCGGCGAGATCAAACTTGACCATTCATCTCTGGACATTCCGGCCTCGTGGAAAAAATCCCGACGCGTTTTCGTTAATTCGATGTCGGACCTTTTCCATCCAGGCGTGCCCGCGGACTTTATCCATGAAGTTTGGTCCGTCATGGAAACCACCCCGCGTCACACCTATCAAATCCTAACCAAGCGGCCAGATAGGATGGCTGAAATCCTGTCGACAGACAGTTTCAAAGTGCTGCCAAACGTCTGGCTCGGAACAAGCGTAGAGGACAGCCGTGTACTTTACAGATTGGACGAACTTCGATCTGTCCCGGCGATTGTCAGATTTGTGTCCTATGAGCCGTTGATCGGCTCCGTAGCAGGCGGAAGCCTCGCGGGTATTCATTGGGCGATCGTCGGCGGAGAGAGTGGCCCCAACGCCCGCCCAATGGACCCAATTTGGATTGATGAGATTTTCGATCAGTGTACTGATGCTGATGCGGCTTTCTTTTTCAAACAATGGGGTGGGAAGAATAAGAAAGCGACGGGGCGTACCTACCGTGAGCGCTTGTGGGATGACCTACCAGAATTGAGAATGTGAGATGCCATCTTGGTCGCCAGCTTCACAGCTGCTGAGCTAGTATTCGAGACCGCAAAGAAAAGCGACGCAAGCGGTGCGCCATTTTTATGGTGAAGCCGAACTGGATCGAGGACAGCTCCTTTGAAAGTGGTTTCGAGGCGCTCTTTCACATAGGCCTCAATTGCGCTTACATCGGCCCGACGCACCGCTTGCCCTTGAGTTTCAAAAATATCTGTCAACATAACTTCATGATTGTACCAACGGGAGCGCCAGTCAGCGGCACCCAGGACCCTATCTAGACTTGCTTGCTTAGCAAGATCGAGTTTTGCCGGATCGTGCGGAGCATTCCTGTAGAGGCCCAACAGCGGGAAGAAATACCAACAATCCAGTGCTTCGGTCTTGGCAATTGCTTCTACCGTCTCCCAAGACACCTCCATACCGTACGGATCTAGAAAGATAACCCCACGTATTCCACGGCCCACAATATCTGAACCTCGCCAAGTCGTATTTACGCACAAACGCTGTACGAGTTTATTAGCATCACCATTTCGCACGATGATTTTGCGATCTGGATACTCATCCACCAGATTTTTAAGTTCTGAGAACCGGGACGAGTCTTGCTCAATTAGAACAATAGAATGCATTGGCGGATCGATCTCGATAGCGATCCGTGCTGATCCTGGTGTCGTTATTTCCTCTGGCTCTGCAAAATCCGGTCCGAATAGTGGCAAACCGGGACGTACCTCCGTGCGCGTACCAGAACCAGCAAATGCGTCAATGTAGATGCAAGCGAACTCCTGATTCTGAAGCGCAATCGAAAACGCCTGTAAATACTCTTGCAGACATCTGAGCTTTCTTGACGTATCAGGACCGCCAAAGATATGTTTCGCCAATTTCATCCCCCAATCCGAATGCGTTATCCAATCCGGAAATTAGACAAGTGTCTAGATAATTTGGCATACACGAGATAAACAGCAGCAATCTTGAGAATTGCTTTTCACCTCTACGAAAGAGTAACCGGAATCAGAGTAACGAAGTTAAGCCGCGCGCCTGGACCGTCCACAAGGGTGACAAGGCACCGCAAGCCGCCGGCGTCATCCACACCGATTTCGAACGCGGCTTCATCCGCGCCCAGACCATCGCCTACAATGACTATGTCACGCTGGGCGGCGAAGTGGCCGCCAAGGAAGCCGGCAAGGCGCGCGACGAAGGCAAGGAATATGTCGTCCAGGATGGCGACGTCATGCTGTTCAAGTTCAACACCTGATCTGACGGAAGGCGCGCCGCTGGTGGCGCGTGACGTTCGATCTTCGGCTGCGGACCGCCGTTCAGCGGCGGTTTGAACGATACCGACCACCGGAAGCCGAGCCGGCGAAGCTTTCCTGGTACCGGCTGCTGGACGCGTTTTTTCTGAGCGGGCGATGCCGTCCCGGCTCCAGTCCGGGCTCGTCTTGATTTTGTCATGTCACAGGTCTAAGCGGCGGACGCACGCTCGGCGCATGCGACGAAGGGCCGTGCATTCCGACACAGCATCAATCCAAAACGCCCTTTTAATCCAGCAGGGGAGATCTGGCGATGATCAAGGCTTTTGTCGTGGACAATGATCGCCTGCGCATCGTCGACGACCTGCTGGCAGATGGCGACAGGGTCGTCTGGGCCGATCTGATCAATCCGACCAAGGAAGAAGAAACCACCATCGAGAGCTGGCTCGGCATCGCCATCCCAACCCGCGAGGAGATGGAGGAGATCGAGATCTCCAGCCGCCTCTACATCGAGGACGGCGCCTACTTCATGACCGCCACCCTGCCCGCCCAGACCGAGGTCGACGATCCCCTGATGTCGCCGGTCACCTTCGCGCTCTCCGGCAACAGGCTGATCACGGTTCGTTATCATGAGCCGAAGGCGTTCAAGACCTTTCCGCTGCGCGCCGAGAAGGTGGCGATGGGCTGCACCAGCGGCGACACCATCCTGATCGGCCTGCTGGAAGCGATCGTGGACCGCCTGGCCGACATCCTCGAGCGCGCCGGCCGCGACGTGGAGGCGATCTCGCGCGACATTTTCGAAGCGCGCTCGACCAAGGTATCGAAGCGCAACAGAGACTTCCAGGAACTGCTGAAGGCCATCGGGCGCAAGGAAGACATCGCCTCTTCCGTGCGCGACAGCCTAATCTCGCTGCAGCGGCTGGCCGGCTTCCTCGCCCATGTCGCCACACAGACCAAGATGAGCAAGGATGTCCGCGCCCGCATCAAGACGATGTCGCGCGACGTGCTATCGCTCGCCGACCACGCCACCTTCCTGTCGCAGAAGATTTCCTTCTTGCTCGATGCCACGCTCGGCATGATCTCGATCGAGCAGAACGCCATCATCAAGATCTTCTCGGTCGCCGCCGTCATCTTCCTGCCGCCGACGCTGGTCGCCTCGATCTACGGCATGAATTTCGACGTCATTCCCGAGCTGAAATGGCAGCTCGGCTATCCCTTCGCCATCGGCCTGATGATCCTGTCGGCGATCCTGCCCTTCTGGTACTTCCGCCGCCGCGGTTGGCTCTGAGCGCCCTCGGCAGCCAAGCAGGTCGCGGATCAGGCCGTTACGATTTTGCCATCCCATTCCCCGCCTGCACGGAAAGAGGCGTGCTCGTGGAGTTTCCACTCTCACCGCCTCGCGCGGCAGGCCCTGCCGGGCCTGGCGCACTAGAAAATACTTGACCTGACAGCCTTCGGCCTGCATCCGGGAATTCCGATCCGTCGCAATCGCTCGTCTTTCAACCGGATTTTGCCTGATGACCGCAAAGATCTCTGCTTCCGAAAAGATCTCTGCTCCCGGAAAAACCTGGACCTATGATGATTTCGTCGAGGGCACGTCGCTCGATCTCGGCACCAAGCTGGTCAGCGCCGAAGAGATCATCGAATTCGCCGCGGAGTTCGACGCCCAGCCGATGCATCTCGACGAGGATGCCGGCAAGGCGTCCATCCTTGGCGGGCTGGCGGCGTCCGGCTGGCATACCTGCGCCATGTTCATGCGCATGTGGTGCGACGCATTCCTGCTGGACTCGACTTCACAGGGTTCGCCGGGCATCGACTATGTCAAATGGAAGAAGCCGGTGTTGGCCGGCGACACGCTGACCGGCCACAGCACCATCATGGCCAAGCGCCTGTCCAGGTCGAGGCCGCGGCTCGGCCTGGTCACCATGCGCGCCGAGCTCTTCAACCAGCGTGGCGAAAGCGTCTTCGAGCTCGAGAACACCGGCATGTTCCTCACCCGCGAGGCCGTCGCGTGACCCTCGACGAATTCTTCCGCATCGGCACCACCGTCACCCTCGGCTCGCACAGGTTCGAGCCCGAGGAGATCAAGGCATTCGCCCGCAAATACGACCCGCAGGTCTTCCACGTCGACGAGGAGGCGGCAAAGGACAGCGTGCTTGGCGGCCTCTGCGCCTCCGGCTGGCACACTGCCGCCACCTGGATGAAATACAATCTGGAAAAGCCTATGGACGCCGAAGGCTGGGATGGTCCAGGCCCGGTGCCGGAATTCGGTCCCTCGCCTGGTTTCAAGAACCTCAAATGGCTAAAGCCGGTCTATGCCGGCGAGACGGTGACTTTCACCCGCACCGCTGTTTCCCACCGCCCGATCACTTCACGCCCCGGTTGGCGGTTGCTGGCGCTGCGTTCGGATGCCTTCGATTCGACCGGCGACAAGGTGCTGGAATTCGAGAGCGCCGTGCTCGTGAAGGTGGGTGAGTAGCCGGTTCGCGTAAGCGAATTCATCGTGCCGGTGGCACGATGAAAGGCCGGCGAACGCCGGGACGCTGCGAAGCAGCGGGGACCCGGCAGGCAGGTGCCGTCCTCGCCCGCTCAATGCCCCTCGAACCCGATCAGCGTCCGCACCGGTACGCCGAGTGCCTCGAGCTTGGCGCGCCCTCCCAAATCCGGCAGGTCTATAACGAAGCAGGCGGCCAGGATGTCGGCGCCGATCTGGCGCAAGAGCTTGACCGCCGCTTCCGCCGTGCCGCCGGTGGCGATCAGGTCGTCGACCAGAATCACCTTCTCGCCAGGTGAAACGCCATCCCTATGCATCTCCATCTCGTCCAGCCCGTATTCCAGGCTGTAGGCCACGCGCACCGTCTCGAAGGGCAGCTTGCCCTTCTTGCGGATCGGCACGAAGCCGGCCGAAAGCTGATGGGCGATCGCGCCGCCCAGGATGAAGCCGCGCGCCTCGATGCCGGCGATCTTGTCGATCTTCTGGCCGGCATAGGGATGCACCAGCTCGTCGATGGCGCGGCGGAAGGCGCGCGCATTGCCGAGCAGCGTGGTGATGTCGCGAAACAGGATGCCGGGCCTGGGATAGTCCGGAATGGTGCGGATCGACGCCAGCAGCGTGTCTTCGAGCGAAGGTTTCATGAGGAGGCTCCGGATGATCCAGCTGACGGGTGAGAAACGGCGCAGGGCCGATCGTAACCCGGCGCGACCGGCAACGGCTAGCGCGATGTCGCGGCCGAGACAAGCGCATCCGGCAGAGGATTGGCCTCGCTCGCTCTGTCCCATGCCTGCGCCGCGATCTTCCACTGCCCTTCGCTCTTCACCAGCAGCAGCATTTCCACGGAGCGGCTGGTCTCGGCTCCGTTCTCGGTCATCTCGGCGGCGGCGGCCGCGATCGCGATATTGCCGAAGACCTGAACGGTGACGCCAAGCACAACCTCATCGAACGTCAGCAGCGACGTCTCCGACAGAGCGCGCATTCGCGCGACGAAATCAGCGACACCGACCGGTCTTGCCGGCCGTGCGGCAGGGTAAAGGCTGGCGCCGGGGAGGAAATCACCGGCAAAATCGTCCCAGCCCGGCGCGACATCGTGGCCCCAGCTCAGACTGGCGAACTGGCGCGCGATGACAACCCGGATTGCATCCTCGTCGGCGCTGCGTTGGCTGTCCTGCATGGTCGGCCCTTCCCGGTACCCTCGCCGAGAGATGAACCATAGGACCATTTCGCCGTCTCGGAAACAATCGCGGGCCACGACACCAGAATCAAAAGGGCGCCCGGGGCGCCCTTTCTCAAGAGATCCGGTCGACAGAAGCCTACATGCCGAGCCCGGAACGCAGCTCGGCCTTGGCTACCTCGTATTCCGCCCTGAAGTCATCCCGGTTGAGCAGGACCGCCGCGATGACGCTGCCGGAAATCTTGCCCATCTCGACATCGGAGGGAAAGTGGATGCCGCCGACGATGCGGTTGTGGGCGAATTCCGCCGCACGTGCCATGATCTCGGCGCGCTTCTCCGGGACCATGTCGGACAAGATGATGCCCATCATGGTGCCCACGGTCGCGTGACCTGACGGCCACGAACCGGAGCTCGACAGCTTGACCGCCGGCTTGACCAGGTCGCTCAACTGATGCGGACGAGGACGCTTCCAGACGTCCTTGGCCGGATCGACAACGGCGCCTTCGGTCTCGACCACGCGATCGAAGAAGGCGCTGAACTTTGGCAGCTTGTCCTTGGTGAAGTTTGGTCCCATGACGTCGGCGAAGCGCCAGACATTTTCCTCGGCGTCGGCGACCGCGCGGGCTTCCATTTCAGGCGTACGCGTCACCTGCAATGTCAGCACCTCGCCGAGCTCGGCTTTGGTCTGCGCCGAATCATTCGCTGGAGGCGGCGGCAGGATCATAGTCAGGTCGACATCCTTGTTGGTGATGAAGGGCTTTGCGTCCTCGGCGCGGGCGGTCGAGCCGACGACGAGCAACAGAAATGCTGCGGCGAGCGATGCATATTTCTTCATGGCGCGATCCTTTTTCGATGAGGGCAGCGCAGGATCGCCACATGCGGTGACGGCCATGTGACGCAGGCGGTCTTCACTGACGCAAAAAGGGCGCCTCGCGGCGCCCTTTCTGGTTTCCCTTGACCATGCGCGCGGTTCAGTGCGCCACGCCTTCCCACACCTTGCGCTTGGTCATGTAGACCAGGGCGCCGAACAGAAGCAGGAACACCAGCACACGGAAGCCCATCTTCTTGCGGTCTTCCATGTGCGGCTCGGCCGCCCAGGACAGGAAGGCGGAGACGTCGCGGGCATACTGGTCGATGGTCTGCGGCGAGCCGTCATCATAGGTCACCTGGCCGTCGGAGAGCGGCTTGGGCATCTTCAGCGACACGCCCGACATGAAGTACGGGTTGTAGTGCGTACCCTCAGGGACGACCATTCCGGCCGGCGGCGTCTGGTCGTAGCCGGTCAGCAGCGAATGGATGTAGTCGGGACCGCCGGCGTCATACTGGGTGAAGATGTCGAAGACGAACTGCGGGAAACCGCGCTCGACGCCGCGCGCCTTGGCCAGCAGCGACATGTCGGGCGGAGCAGCGCCGCCATTGGAGGCAGCGGCGGCCTCCTCATTGGCGAACGGCGCCGGGAAATGGTCTGATGGTTTGCCGGGACGGTCGAACATGTCGCCGGCATCGTTGGGGCCGTCATGGACGGTGTATCCGGCCGCCAGCGTCTTGATCTGCGCGTCGTTGTAGCCAAGATCCGAAAGTGTGCGGAACGCCACCAAATTCATCGAATGGCAGGCCGAGCAGACTTCCTTGTAGACCTTCAGGCCGCGTTGCAGCTGCGCCTTGTCATAGGTGCCGAACGGGCCGGTGAAGCTCCAGCTCATTTCCTTCGGCTCGTTGATCGGGAAATGCGTTGGAGCCCCGGCGTTGTGCGCCTCTTCGGCCGCGAATGCCGCCGTACCGGCGGCCACAAGGCCGATCAGCGCAAGCGAGGTGAGAATCTTTTTCATGCCAAATCCCCTTAGATTCTCTACCGCTCAGCCCTTGGTCTGTGGTGCGGCCATGGCGCCCGCTGGATGCCCGCTGCCACCCTTGTTCTTCTCCAGAACCGCCTCGGTGATCGAGTTCGGCACCCTGCGCGGCGTCTCGATCAGGCCGAGCACCGGCATGATGATCAGGAAGAAGGCGAAGTAGAACAGCGTCGCCATCTGCGCCATGAACACATAGCTGCCTTCCGCCGGCTGCGATCCCAGCCAGCCAAGCAGGATGGCATCGGCCACGAACAGCCAGAAGAACAGCTTGTACCAGGGCCGGTACACCGCCGAACGCACCTTGGAGGTGTCGAGCCAGGGCACCAAGAACAGCATGGCGATGGCGCCGAACATGCACAGCACGCCGCCGAGCTTGGAGTTGATCGGCCCGATGTTGAAGGTGATGGCGCGCAGGATTGCGTAGAACGGCAGGAAGTACCATTCCGGCACGATGTGGGCCGGCGTCTTCAGCGGGTTTGCCACGATGTAGTTGTCGGCATGGCCGAGATAGTTCGGCAGGTAGAAGACGAAATAGGCGAAGAAGAACAGGAACACGATCATGCCGAACGCGTCCTTGATGGTCGCGTAGGGGGTGAAGGCGACGGTGTCGGTCTTCGACTTGACCTCGATGCCGGTCGGGTTCGACTGGCCCACGACATGCAGCGCCCAGACGTGCAGCACGACGACGCCGGCGATCATGAACGGCAGCAGGTAGTGCAGCGCAAAGAAGCGGTTCAGCGTCGGATTGTCGACGGCGAAGCCGCCGAGCAGCAACTGCTGGATCCAGTCGCCGACCAGTGGAATGGCGCTGAAGAAGCCGGTAATGACGGTGGCGCCCCAGAAGCTCATCTGCCCCCACGGCAGCACATAGCCCATGAAGCCGGTCGCCATCATCAAGAGGTAGATGATGCAGCCGAGAATCCAGAGCAGCTCGCGCGGCGCCTTGTATGAGCCGTAGAACAGGCCGCGGAAGATGTGGACATAGACGGCGATGAAGAAGAACGAGGCGCCGTTGGCATGCATGTAGCGCAAGAGCCAGCCGGAGTTGACGTCGCGCATGATCTTCTCGACCGAATCGAAGGCGAGAGTGCTGTCTGACGTATAATGCATCGCCAGCACGATGCCGGTGATGATCTGCGAGACCAGCATGATCGACAGGATGCCGCCGAACGTCCACATGTAGTTGAGGTTGCGCGGCACCGGGTAGGCGACGAAGCTGTCATAAACCAGCCGCGGCAGCGGCATGCGGGCATCGAACCAGCGTCCGAGACCGGTTTTTGGCGTATAGGTCGAGTGTCCCTCGCTCATCGAAATATCCCCTGCCTCAACCGATAAGGATCTTGGTATCGGAAACGAACTTGAATACCGGAATCGCCATGTTCTCGGGCGCCGGGCCTTTGCGGATGCGGCCGGCGGTATCGTATTGCGAACCGTGGCACGGGCAGAACCAGCCGCCGAAATCGCCTTCCTGGCCGAGCGGGATGCAGCCCAGATGCGTGCAGACCTGAACCATCACCATCCAGGCTTCCTTGCCGGGTGTGGTGCGGTTGGCATCGGTCGCCGGCGCGTCGGACGGGAGGTTGGCGTTGCGGGCGATCGGATCCTTGAGATCGGAAAGGCTGACGGCTTCGCCGTCCTTCATTTCCTTTTCGGTGCGGTTGCGCACCACGACCGGCTTGCCGCGCCACTTGACGATCAGCGAACTGCCTGGCGTCAGCGAGGAGACATCGACTTCGACCGAGGCGAGCGCCAGCGTCGATGCATCGGGGCGCATCTGGTCGATGAACGGCCAGGCGACGGCACCGGCGCCGACCACGGCGGCCATGCCGGTGGCGATGTAAAGAAAATCTCGACGATTGGGATCGTGGATGTCGGTTGCGCTCACGGGTGCCTGATCCTTTCGCCTCTTCCGCGCCGGTGGCCGAGCCTTGTTCCCCGCTCGATCACGCCAACCCGACAGCGCATGGCGAACAGGCTAGCGAATTCCTCCGGCATTTGGACTTCGGTTTATGCGTGAAGCCCGTTTTTGTCCAGACGGGTCAAGGCACATGGGCAGATTGTCGCGGGGACAAAATCCCCTGTTGCGCGGCAAGACGGCGAATGGCCGCAAAAGGCGGCTAAACAGCCGGGAAACAACCGCAAATCCAGTGTCCTTGTGCACCTCGACACGGAATGTCGGTGTGATCTATCCTCCCCGGCATGGCGCACGTCATAGACCGCGAGGAATGGCCTGTTCGTTCCGACCGCTGGAAGGGCGAACTGCAATGCGGCGCCTACGGCTCCAACTCCTGCCTGATCTTCAACTACCTGCCCGATGTAGGCGGCGGCCCACGCCTGCACGTCCATCCCTATTCCGAGATCTTCATCATCCGCCAGGGCACCGGCCTGTTCACCGTCGGCGATCAGGAGATCGAGGCCTCGGCCGGCCAGATCCTGATCGTTCCGCCGCACACGCCGCACAAATTCACCAATCTCGGTCCGGGGCCGCTGGAAACGACCGACATCCACGAGAGCGGCACTTTCATCACCGAGTGGCTGGAGTGATGATGCCTTGCTTGTCGGTTTCCGGTTGCCGCCTAGATTCACTGGATGGGCGGTCGACACGGCCAGGACATGCAAACCTCGGATATCGAAATCGAAGGGCTGAGCATTGCCTTGCGCGAAGCGGGCCCGGCCGGAGCGCCGGCTTTCCTCCTGCTGCACGGATGGCCACAAAGCTCCTACGCGTTCGAACGGGTGATCGGCCGGCTGGCAACCGATTACCGGGTCGTCGCGCCCGATCTGCCCTGCATCGGCGGCTCGCAGGGCTTGCCCGGGGCTGGCGACAAAAGGACCCTGGCAAGGCTGATGAGAGGTGTGGCCGAGGCTTGCGGCCTGCGGCAACTCGTGGCCGCCGGCCATGATGTCGGCGGCCAGATCGTGTTTGCCTTACTGCGCGACCATCCCGAGATCCTCTGCGGCGCGGCGATCATGGATGTCGTCATTCCGGGCATTGCGCCGTGGGAGAAGGTCATTGGCAATCCGCGGATCTGGCATTTTGCATTCCATGCCGTCCCGGCGTTGCCGGAAACGCTGGTGAGCGGCCATCAGAGCGCCTATTTCGACTTCTTCTTCGATGCGCTTTCGAAGGACCGGGCCTCGATCCCGGATGATGCCCGGGAAATCTATGCAAAAGCCTATTCCCGGCCCGAAAGCCTTCAGGCCGGATTCGACTGGTATCGCGCCTTCCCCGAAGACGCCAAAGCCAATGCCGCACGGCCCGCGCAGCCGATCGCAATTCCGGTGCTGTATCTCAGGGGATCGGCGGAGCCCGGCGATATCGGCGACTATGTCGATGGCCTGCTCGCGGCCGGGCTTTCGAAAGTAGAGGGCGACATCATCCCCAACAGCGGACATTTCGTCGCCGATGAAAATCCCGACGGGCTCGCCACCCGCCTGGCGCGTTTCCACAGGGAGATCAGCGCGGCCAGCGCCGACCCTACATGGCGCCGAGCCTGACCAGCACGGTTTTCGGAATATCGTATTCGCGGATCACGGCGTCGTGCTTTCGAAGGCCGCACAGTTCGCGCTGGATGAAATAGGCGTGAACGGCCACCGCGGCCTCCCTGAGCAATCGGGGGCGCAACTGCTCGTCGGCATTGTCGCGCAACCTACCCAGCGTTTCTTCAACCCGCCGCCCGGCACGCCCGAGTGCCGCCGCCTTCTCGGCCAGGATTTCATGGCCGAGCGCGTCGAAGGCCACTTCGGCGGCCGAGGCGCCGGCAAGATGGGATGGCGGACGCAAGGACATTTCAGCTTCCCTTTCCGAACACCATGCGGTGGGTGACGAATTCTTCGGCCTCCACGCGCTCAAAGCCAAGCCGCTCATAGAAAGCGAAGGCTTCGCGCGGCGCCCTGGTGTTCAACATGGTGAAATACTGGCGGGCCCGGTCGATAACGGTCCCGACCAGCATGCGGCCAAGGCCGGCGCGGCGGTGACGTGCACTGACGAACAGATGCCGGACCCGGCCGTGGTCCCTGCCCTCGAAATAAGGATCGATGTTCAGCCCGCAGACACCGGCGAGCTCCGCGCCATGCCATGCTCCAAACAGCGCCTCGCCCCGTTTGAGGAATTTGTCGCGGCCGCTTGCCCAGCCATCCCCCAGGCGCACCAGCATCCAATAGCCTTCCAACCGGCTCTCTTCTTTCAGCCTGTCGAAGGCCGGCGTTGTCGGCCGCAGCCGCCTGACCCCATAGTCGATCATCGCCGATCCACCCATGCGCCTACTCCGCCGGCCGCGTCTCTTCCAGCACGCTTTCCTCATGATAGAGGAAGCCGCCGGACTGCCGCTTCCACAGCCGCGCGTAGAGCCCGTCCAGCGCCACCAGCTCGTCATGCGTGCCTTGCTCGATGATGCGGCCGCCGTCGAGCACCACGAGGCGATCGAGTGCCGCTATCGTCGACAGCCGGTGGGCGATGGCGATGACGGTCTTGTTCTCCATGAGCCTCGCCAGATTCTCCTGGATCGCCGCCTCGATGTCGGAATCGAGCGCCGAGGTCGCCTCGTCGAGGATCAGGATCGGTGCATCCTTGAGAAAGAGGCGGGCGATCGCCACGCGCTGGCGCTGGCCACCGGACAGTTTCACGCCGCGCTCGCCGACGAAGGCCTCGTAGCCGGCACGGTCCCTGTTGTCGCGCAGGCCCAGGATGAAGTCATGCGCCTCGGCCTTTTTTGCCGCCGCGATCACCTCGGCGTCGGTCGCGTCGGGCATGCCGAGCTTGATGTTGTCGCGCAGCGAACGATGGAACAGCGCGGTGTCCTGGCTGACGACGCCGATACTGGCGCGCAGCGAATTCTGGGTCACCGTGGAGATTTCCTGGCCATCGATTGTGATGGAGCCGTCCTCGAGATCGTACAGACGCAGGATCAGATTGGCGAGCGTCGTCTTGCCCGCACCCGATGGCCCGACCAGCCCGACCTTCTCGCCCGGACGCACGACAAGGTCGATGCCGTCCAGCACGCCAAACCCCTTGCCGTAATGGAACTCGACACCCTTCACATCAATGCGCCCGCCGGTCACGACCAGTTCCTTGGCATTGGGCGCATCGACCAGCCCGAGCGGCTGCGAGATCAGCGCTTTGGAATTCTCCAGCACGCCGAGATTACGCAGGATACTGTTCATCTGCATCATCAGGCGGCCGAGAAGCATGTTGAGCCGCAGCACCAGCGACAGCGTGAAAGCGACGGCGCCGACAGTGATCGACCCTTCGACCCAGAGATAGACGGCAAAGCAGCCGATCGCCGTGATCATGATGCCCGACAGCGTCGTCAGCGCCATGCGCACGCCGGTCAGCCGGCGAGTGAAGGGACGCAGCGCGTCGAGATAGATGTCGAAGCCGTTCCTGATGTAGTGGTTATCACCGTCGGCCGCGAACAGTTTCAGCGTCTGCACGTTCGAATAGGAATCGACGATGCGGCCATTGATCATCGAGCCCGCCTCGGCGGTAGCCTCGGCATGCTTGCGGATCGCCGGCAAATAAAGCCTGGCCAGAAAGCCGAACGCCGTGATCCAGACCACCACCAGCGCCGCCAGCCTGAGATCGAGGCCGGCGACCAGCGCCAGCGTCGTCGCCGTGTAGACCACCATGAACCAGACGACCTCGATGAAGCTTTCCATCAGGTCGCCCGTCGCCTGTCCCGCCTGCCAGACCTTGGTGGCGATGCGGCCGGCGAAATCATTCTGGAAGAAGGCGTAGGACTGGCGCGAGACGTGCCGGTGCGCCTGCCAGCGCACCAGATTGTAGAAGCCGGGCGTGATCGTCTGCTCGTCGACCAACGCCGACAGGCCGACGATCACGGTGCGGATGACCAGCACCACCGCGATCATGAACAGCAGCTCAGGGCCGGCGGCGGTCCACAGCGCATGCCAGCTGCGCTCGCGGGGGAGTTGGTCGAGAATATCTACCAACCGCCCGACGAAGTAGAACAGGCCAGCCTCGACCAGCGGCGCGATGCCGCCAATGACCAGCATGGCGAAGAAGGCGAACTTCGCCTGGCCGACATAGTGCCAGAGAAAACCGCCGACGCTGGACGGTGGCCGAAGATTCGCCGGCTCCCTGAATGGATAGACCCAGTTCTCGAACCACCGATAGACGGCTGTCATCATGCGGCGGCCATCATTCTGCGGCTTGCCCCTTTGCGCCAATATCGTTGGCAACACTATCGTTGGCAGCGTCGGTCGGGATGTCCTCGAGCAGGAACCCGCCCGACTGGCGCTGCCAGAGCTGTGCGTAGAGCCCACCCCTGGCGACGAGTTCCTCGTGCGAACCTTCCTCGATGACACGGCCCTGGTCCATCACAACGAGCCTGTCCATGGCGGCGATGGTCGACAACCGGTGCGCGATGGCGATGACGGTCTTGCCTTGCATGAGCTTATAGAGATTCTCCTGGATGGCTGCTTCAGCTTCGGAATCGAGCGCCGACGTCGCCTCGTCAAGGATAAGTATCGGGGCGTCCTTCAACATAACGCGAGCGATGGCGATGCGTTGCCGCTGGCCGCCCGACAATTTGACGCCACGGTCGCCGACATGGGCGTCGAATCCCTTGCGGCCATTGTGGTCCGAAAGCGCGCCGATGAAGTCCAGCGCCTCGGCCCGCCGCGATGCCTCCACAAGCATCTCGTCGGTGGCGTCGGGCCGGCCATAGAGAATGTTGTCGCGCACCGAGCGATGCAGCAGCGAGGTGTCCTGCGTGACCATGCCGATCTGGGCACGCAGCGAATCCTGCTTCACACCGGCGATCTCCTGGCCGTCGATCAGGATGCGGCCGGCTTCGAGGTCGTAGAAGCGCAGCAGAAGATTGACCAGCGTCGACTTGCCGGCGCCCGAGCGGCCGACAATGCCGACCTTCTCGCCCGGCTTCACGGCCAGCGACAGGTTTTCGATGACGCCTTTCTGCTTGCCATAGTGGAAGCGGATGTCCTCGAAGCGGATCTCGCCTTTGGAAACCGTGATCTCCTTCGCATCCGGCCTGTCCTCGACCAGGCGCGGCAGCGAGATCGAGGCGATGCCGTCCTGCACCGTGCCGATGTTCTCGAACAGACCCGACATTTCCCACATGATCCACTGCGACATGCCCCACATTCTGAGCACCAGGCCGATGACCACGGCGACCGCGCCGATCGTTACCGCCTGGCCAAGCCACAGCCACAGCGAGATGGCGGTAACCGAGAACAGGAGAAGCGCGTTCAGGATGTAGAGCGAGCCGAACAGCACCGTAACCAGCCGCATCGACCGATAGACCGTGTCGAGGAAGCCCATCATGCCTTCCCTGGCGAAGGCGGCCTCGCGGCGCGAATGGCTGAACAGCTTGACCGTCTGGATGTTGGTGTAGCTGTCGACGACGCGGCCGGTCATGGTCGAGCGCGCATTGGCCTGTTCCTCGCCGACCTTGCCCAGCCGCGGGATGAAGAAGCGCAGCAACAGGACATAGCCGACCAGCCAGACGCCAAGCGGCGCGGCCAGCCGCCAGTCGGCGGAACCGACGATGAACAGCATGCCGAGGAAATAGACGATAACGTAATTCAGGACGTCGATCACCTTGATGACGCATTCGCGCACGGCGAGTGCCGTCTGCATCAGCTTGGTGGCGATGCGGCCGGCGAATTCGTCCTGGTAGAAGCTCATCGATTGTTTGAGCAGGTAGCGATGCACCTGCCAGCGGATACGCATGGGATAGTTGCCCATCAGCGTCTGCTGGTTGAGCAGCGAATGCAGCCACACCGTGCCCGGAAGCGCGAACAGCACGATGAAGGCCATGCCGGCGAGCTTCCAGGCCTCTGTCTGCAGGAAGGTTTCGCGGTTCTGCCCCGACAGCCAGTCGACGATGCGGCCGAGGAAGCCGAACATCCACACTTCGGCGATGGCGATCGCCGTCACCAGCACCGCATCGGTCAGGATATAAGGCCATGCGCCGCGCGTATAATGCAGGCAGAAGGCGACCAGCGTCTTGGGCGGCTCGACCGGTTCCGCCGCGGGGAACGGATCGAGCCTTCTTTCAAACCAGCTAAACAACAACATAGGTCATGCCTGTGAATCTGTTTTCCGCTTAGGCGGCCTGGCGACGTACGAAGTCCCCGGACCGCATGGCGCCCGGGGCCGACGGTCCGGAATCATCCGGACCGTCGGCCCTGCTTCGCGCAATATAGGGACTCGCGGGCTTTTCGCCGACAGCATCGTTCGATGATGCCGCCGGCGTGGTGTCGACAATCCGGATCTTCGCGCCGGGCCGGATCAGCCGGATGATCCGGCGCACCAGAGACGGCCGGCTCGGATCGGGAACCGCACGCGAGAAATCGACATCCGGCAGCATGCCGCGATGCGGGCGGCGGCGGACTTCGGCATGAACCGCCGACGAATAGGTATCGCCGATCAGCAGCGCCCAGGTCGGCAGCCGGTGGATATGCAGGCTCCTCGAGCCCGGTATTCTGTAGGGATCGAACATCGGTCCGTCCTCCGTGTGAAAATAGAGATGAAAAGGCGAAGCAATATCGTCCGCCGGCATTCGGCCGGAGGCGCGGATTGCATCGGTCCGGACACGATGCCGAGCATCGGTCTGGACACGACTGGACAAGTCGGTCCGGACGTCTTCAGGTGGGGCGTTCAGCCCTTTTGACTTTTTGAAAAACATCGCAGGATTCCTTCGAGAGCCGAAAAAACGTTTCGGCGGGAATCGGTGCGATCAAGTCTTAGAGAGTCAGGAGAATTGTCGTACCGAAACCGCCAGCAGGCAGGTAAGCCCACGGGAGGGGCGCTGGATGTGCATGGTCATCATGAAATACCCCTCCATCGGTTCGGGTTGACAATGGTGCTGACATACCCGACTTCGCAGAAAATGGCCACCCGCAGGTCCAGGAATTTCCAAAACCGCCAGCCCGCTGTGGCCGATCTGCCACTTATTAGAAGGATGCGGAAATGAACTGTCGTCTCCGCATCGCGCTCTACCAGCCTGACATTGCCGGCAATACCGGGACAATCCTGCGCTTCGCCGCTTGCCTTGGACTTGGCGTCGACATCATCGAACCGGCCGGCTTTCCGCTCTCCGACAAGGCGCTCAAGCGCGCCGGCATGGACTACCTCGAAATGGCTGCCCTGACCCGGCATGTCGATTGGCAAGCCTTCGAGCACTGGCGGAGGGCCGAAGCGCGCCGGCTGGTGCTTCTGTCGACCAAGGCCACCATCGCCTATACCAGCTTCAGCTTCGCCGACGGCGACATATTGCTGTTCGGCCGCGAATCCGCGGGCGTGCCGGATCAAGTCCATCAGGCGGCGGACGCGCGGCTGATCATCCCCATGCAAGGCACCGCGCGCAGCATCAACGTCGCGCTTTCCGTCGCCATGGTGGCTGGCGAAGCCGTCCGGCAGCTCGGATAGGATCCGCTGCCCATCGACGACACCGCCCTTGCCGTCGCCGATGACAGCGGTTTCTCCAGTCATTCTCACCCAGGCGCACATCGCCTTCTCCTTATTTGCCCAATCGACATGTCTTCGCTACAAGCTCAACTTAACTTGAGGTCAAGCGGAAAGTGGGACATGGCACCTGTAACGGAATTGACGGTCGGCCAGGTGGCCAGGCGCAGCGGTGTCGCGGTGTCGGCGCTGCATTTCTATGAAGCGTGCGGGCTGATCCGCAGCCACCGCACGTCAGGCAACCAGCGCCGCTACGCCCGCGACGTGCTGCGGCGCGTGGCCATCATCAAGGTCGCGCAGGAGGTCGGCATCTCGCTGGCCGAGATCGGCGAGGCTCTGGCATCGCTGCCCGAGGGCCGCACGCCGACACGCGACGACTGGAACCTTCTGTCGACCGCATGGCGCGACGAGTTGGACCACAAGATCGCCCAGTTGAAGAAGCTGCGAGACGGACTGACCGACTGCATCGGCTGCGGCTGCATGTCGATAGACAAATGCCCGCTCAGGAACAAGGGCGACCGGCTGGCAAGGGAAGGCACCGGCGCGAGGCGGCTGTTGGTGGGGTCCTAATCCGCCGCCGGCAGCCGCCTGATGGTGAACTCGATCAGATCGCCCGGGCGCTCGAACCAGCTTTCGATCTCGGTCCAGTAGGCCTGTTTGGGGAAGCGCTCGAACCATTCTTTCGCCTTGAGGCGGGCATCGGAGCGCGGCAGGACGAAGGTCTCACGCAGGAAACCGTCACGCGGCATGCGCGCGCGTTCGGCCCGGCTTTGGTCGAGCCGTTTCTTCAGGCCATCCAGCGGCGGTCTTGCCGGGGTGCGCACGAAAAAACTCCTTGCACCGCAGCGCGTGCCCCCGAAACCGGAACCGCGTTTCGGAAGGGTCATGCGCGAAAACCAAGTCTTGCGGCGTTCCTTGCGCGTCCAAAGGACGCGCGGTGCCGCAATGACACTTGACCGTGTTCCCTAAGAGATTAGGGATCGCGCCCGGAAAAGACGAGTCTTTTGTGGACTCACCGCCCGCAACCGGAGACGGCACTTGGAACGACCCGAAATACCGGCTGGCCTGCCCGCCGACATCGAAGAGAAGAAGATGAAGGCACGCCTGTGGTTCGAGGCGCTGCGCGAACGCATCTGTGCCGCCTTCGAGCAGATCGAGCAGGATCTTCAGGGCCCGCTGGCTTCGTGGGCGCCGGGCCGTTTCGAAAAGACGCCTTGGGAACGCGACGCGGGCAAGGGTGGCGGCGGCACCATGTCGATGATGCACGGCCGCGTCTTCGAGAAGGTCGGCGTCCACACTTCGACGGTCCATGGCGAGTTCTCGCCCGAATTCAGGAAGCAGATGCCCGGCGCCGAGGAAGACCCGCGCTTCTGGGCCTCCGGCATCTCACTCATCGCGCACCCCTGGAATCCCAACGTGCCGGCCGTGCACATGAACACGCGCATGGTGGTCACCTCGAGCCAATGGTTCGGCGGCGGCGCCGACCTGACGCCGGTGCTCGACCGCCGCCGCACCCAGGACGATCCCGACACGGCAGCCTTTCACCGCGCCATGCAGTTCGCTTGCGAGAAGAACGCCGGCATTGCCGACTACCCGAAGTTCAAGACCTGGTGCGACGAGTACTTCTTCCTGCCGCACCGCAATGAGCCGCGCGGCACTGGCGGCATCTTCTTCGACTGGCTGCATTCAGCCGAGGACAAGGGCGGCTGGAATGCCGACTTCAACTTCGTGCAGGATGTCGGACGCTCCTTCCTGGTCGTCTACAGCCACCTCGTACGCGCCAACTTCAACGAGAACTGGACCGACGGCGACCGCGACGAACAACTCATTCGCCGTGGCCGCTATGTCGAATTCAACCTGCTTTACGATCGCGGCACCATTTTTGGCCTGAAGACCGGCGGCAATGTCGCATCGATCCTGTCCAGCCTGCCGCCGGAGGTCCGCTGGCCATAACAAAATGGTGAACGGCATGTAAGCCGCATTGCTGTCCCATTCCTGCGAAATGGGCGCGGAATGTGGCGCCTGGCGCTGCGGAAGATTTCTTTTTCGTCTAATAGGCGCTTGAAAAGACTGGCCTATCTGTCGGGCCGGGTCGGGAAGCGCCGGCGGCTCGCCTGAGCGCGATTCCAGGAAGAGCGGAAACGGTTTTCCGTTCGGAATTGCGTAAAACCGGGCCGCGACCCGACGCGACCGGAGCAGCGCTGCTCCGCCTTTTCCCCATTGACGGCAACCAACATCACCCCATCTGTGTTATGCTCACCCGCTCGATGATCCGGAGGTGCAACTCGGACGGGCCACGAGCCAAAAAAGGGTACTGGAGCCTGACCGGGTTCCACGGAGGAAAGGGAGAAATCCGATGAAGGAATTTCACTGCGGGTCGCTCGTTCCCGGCTGTGACTGGCACACCCGTGCCAACGAGGAAGCCGAAGTGATGCGCCGTGCCGTCGAACACATGCGCGAGACACATGGTGAGACGATCATCCGCGAGACGATGATCGAGGCGATCCGTTCGCGTATCCAGAAGGCTCGCGACGCGGCGTAGGTCTTGGCGCTTGGGTTCGTGGCAAGAGATAAGCGTCGGCGCTCAAGATTGGCTGTAAAGCAGATAGAACAGCGTTGGGCCACGGCGTCCGCGATGGGCGTTCGACGCGATCGCGAACGTCATGCCGCCAGACCTCGCAGGGCCAAAAAAGTTACATTCGCCTTAACTTAAGTAAACCCGGCGGTAACCGATCCGTGCCATTGTCGCACCGATAATCCGGCTACAGCGGGCTGCAAGAGAAGCCCGTCGCCATCAGGCACTGGTCCGGAATCGGTAGGCGAGGTGTTTCGCGCATGCGCGAAAAGTCCGGCAATCGAGAGAGTTTCCGCTCGGCGGCGCTCCTCCTGTGCGCGCTCCTTGAGGCGTCCCCGGCTATTGCCCAGGAAATGACGACATCGTTGGTCGACATCCATCAGGGCTCGCCACTCAGCGATCGCGCGAGGGGCCTGGGCAATGGCGGTTACGAACTGCAGAACGGAAACCGGGTATCGTTCAACCAATGGTACCGCGCAAGCTGGGTCGACATGCACGTGGACCTGCTGACCCAGGTCACCGAGGATACCGGCATCCTTTGGGGCTTTGGAACCGGAGAGGAGGGCGAGAAGTATCGGATCCAGCCCAGCCTGAAGCTTGGCTTCCTCACCCAGATGCACCCGAATCCGAACAGTACGCTTTCCCTGTCGCTCACCACCACCTTCGGCGGCAAGCTCACCGAAAAGTCCTGCGAAGCCGATTATGGCGACTTCGGTACCTACAGCGTCAATTGCCGCCTCGCTGCCAGCCAGATGGCACCTGAGGAAACGCTGAAATATCTGGTTAACGCTAAACCGGAGAGCCAGCATCTCTGGCTGAACTACCGTGTTAGTTTCTGATCGCCGAGGCCTTGGATCGAGAAAACCATCTCGCCCCGAAGTTCGCGATCGCCCGTCCCAGTTTCTTGTTTGACCGGAGTTGGAACATGTCAGGTAATCACTTGAAATTCGGTATCGCCCTCGCTTTCGCCATGCTGTCGGCGCCGATCGCGTCGGCACAGGAGGCTCCCGATGCGGACGAAATGGCCGCGCTGTGCCATGGCGGCCTATCCATATGCGTGAGCGCAACAATCCCGGCCGCGCGTACGCAAGCTGCCACACCAGGATGGATGAGCCCCGACGTCGGCGCCGCTTGGGCGGCAGGCTATAAGGGGCAGGGCGTCACCATCACCATCGTCGACGACTTCAGCAGTTCGTCGCGCTTCTCCGGTAACTTCGGCGTCGGGGTTCAAAACCAGCGGCACGGTGAATGGACCCGCGAGGAAGCCGGCATGATCGCGCCCTGGGCGAGCATCAGATCTAAAGACTTCTCCACAGGTTCGGCGGTCTCGCTAGCGCCCGGCCGTAACGTGCTAAACCTCAGCTACGGGATGTACACGACCGCGGGCTACAGCGTGAACCAGATCGGGTGGGCACCGGAAGAGGCTTCGATCATCTCTTATGCCAGCAGTGGATCGGCCATCATCTCGAAGGCGGCCGGCAACGACTCCGTCGCGGTCGGGGGTGTCACGAACGGCCAGCAGGACTATCTCAATCTCGCCCTGATCGGCAAGCAAACAGCAATCTTCGTCGGCGCGCTGTCGACGAATGGCACGACAACCAACAAGGCGCAGCTTGCCTGGTACTCGGACTACGCCGGCTCCAATCCGCTCGTGCAAAGCCACTTCCTTGTGGTTGGTGTCGATGGGAGCAAGACAGGCCTTTATGGCACCTCCTTCGCCGCGCCGATCATTTCAGGATATGCTGCGATAATAGGCAGCAAGTTCACCAATGCCACGCCGACCCAGATCACCAACGATCTGCTCAATACGGCTCGGACCGACACCCTGGTCAACTATAGGGCTTCCCTCTATGGCAAAGGCGAAGCGAGCCTGTCACGCGCCCTGGCTCCCGTGGCAATCAGGTAGATGGGCAATGCAGGTCTCCCAAAGTGGCCTTGGGAGAACGGCATGCATCGAGACAAGACCTGATCCAAAGCGCGGCGCGTGATCCGTTTCGACGCGACGCGCTTCAGGTTTCGAGTGCCTTTGCGGCGCGGTCAAGCAGCTCGCCGCGATCAAGCGCAAACCCCGCCTCGATCCATTCCGCCTCAAGGTTCTTGAGGATTTCGCCGAGCTTCGGCCCCGGCGTTGCGCCGAGCGCGGTCAGATCGGCGCCCTTCAGCGGAAACAGTGGTTTTTCCCATTTGAGCGCGAAGGCAAGCAGGCGCGAAAAACCGCCAGCTTCGAGCAGCGCGTCATTGTCCTCGGCGGCGCGCATCCGCACCGATGCAAGCGCCAGCCGCAGGCGATCGACAAACCCCTGCCGGTCGCCACGGTAGAGCCTTTTCGCCAGTTCGCCCTCGGTCGTCCTCGACGCGACGGCGGTGGCCACCGCCCAGTGGCGCAAACGGTCTGCTTCGCCAGTCGACAACCTGAGGCGCTCGGCGAGCGTCTTCATTCGCGCGGCGTCCGGCGGCACGATCGCCTCCAGCCGCAGCATCGGATCTGCCGCCCAGCCCAGATCCTTTTCGGCCTTGGTCAGTCCGTGGATCGCATCGATGCCCCATTTCTCGCTTTCCGGCAGTGCGGCGGTCAAGACGCTCGCCTGGCGCATCCAGAGCAACGCCCGCGAGGGATCAGGCGCCGACAACAGCTTCTTCAGTTCGGACCAGACGCGTTCGGCCGAAAGTTGCGCCAATCCGTCCTTCAGCCGGGCGCAGGCCTTCAGCCCCTCGGCGTCCGGCCGGCCTTCGCCATACCAGGCGAAGAAGCGGAAGAAGCGCAGGATGCGCAGATAATCCTCGCGGATGCGCGCCTCCGGGTCGCCGATGAAGCGCAGCCGGCGCGCCTCGATGTCGGCGACGCCGCCGACAAGGTCGACAACCGCCCCGTCAGCCTCGGCGTAGAGCGCGTTGATGGTGAAATCGCGCCGCTCGGCATCGAGCCTCCAGTCGCGGCCGAACGATACCCTGGCGCGACGGCCATCAGTTTCGATATCGGCGCGCAAAGTGGTGATTTCATAGGGCTTGCCGCCGGCGATCACCGTGATCGTGCCATGCTCGATGCCGGTCGGCACCGTCTTGAAGCCTTCCGCCTCGGCGCGGCGGACGGTTTCCTGCGGCAGGCAGGTGGTGGCGATGTCGATATCGGCGACCGCCTGGCCCATCAGCGCGTTGCGCACGGCGCCGCCGGCGACACGCGCCTCCTCACCGCCCTCGGCCAGCACGCCAAGCAGGCGCTGCAGATGCTTGTCGCCGAGCCAGTCGGCCCTGCCTGCAATCGATACACTCACGCATAGAGCCTTTCATAGAGCGTACGGATGATGCCGGCGGTGACGCCCCAGATGCGCCTGTCGCCATAGGGCATGTCGTAGAAGAACCATTCGAGATCGTTCCACATGCGGCTGTCGCGCTTGTGGTTCACCGGGTCCATCAGGAAACGCAACGGCACTTCGAAAGCGGCATCGACCTCGTCGGCGTTCAAGGTCAGTTCGAAGCCGGGTCGCACGATGCCCAGCACCGGCGCGATGCGGTAGCCGCTGCCGGCGACATAATCGGGCATGCGGCCAAGGATCTCGATGCGATCGCCGCCGAGGCCGATCTCCTCGAAGGTCTCGCGCAGCGCCGTTGCTTCCGGGCTGGCGTCGGTCGGGTCGATGGTGCCGCCGGGAAAGGCCACCTGCCCCGAATGGCTGCGCAGCTTCTCGGCCCGTTTGGTCAACAGAACCGTCGCCTCGCCGACATGATCGACCACCGGGATCAGCACCGCGGCATCGCGCAGCGCCTTGTTCTGGCTGAGGCGCGGGTGGCCGGGATTGAAGCGGTGATCGCCATAGTCGTCGTCGGCATGCGCTTGCGGCTGCGCGGCGAAGCGCGTGCGAAAATCCGCCGATGAAAACGGCGCCGGTGCCATCTGGTCCATCACGCGCTCAGCTGTTTCAATTGGTCGGCCGGCATGATCGCGAACACCGCTCCCTTGGAGCGCACGGCGAACATCGTCCTGCCGTCGATCTCGATCTCCTCGCCATGGCTGACCAGCTCGTACATGACAGGCCGCGCCACCAGCGCCTCCAGCCTGCCGCGCACCAGCACATAGGGCTTCAGGCCTCCGGTCTCGTCCTCGTCGACGAAACGCAGCGGCCGCTCCGGTCCGGCCTCGACCACGTCGCCGACATTGGTCCGGAAGGTGATGATCTGTTCCTCGCCGCGGCCCGAAACATCCATCTCGACGGCGATGAAGGGCGCATCGGCGACGCGGATGCCGACCTTTTCCACCGGCGTGACCAGATAGGTCCTGCCGTCGGCATCCTTGCGCAGCACCGAGGAAAAAAGCTGGACCAGCGGCATGCGGCCGATCGGCGTTCCCAGATAGAACCAGGTACCGTCAGCCTTGATCTCCATATCGAGATCACCGCAAAAGTCGGGATTCCAGCGCTCGACCGGCGCCGCGCCCTTATCGGCGCGCGCCGCACGCGCGATCAGCGCCTCGAGGCCCCGCGCCTCGGTGGCACCGGTAAGGCTTTGTTCGCGATGTGGCGAGTGTTCCGTCATGGTCACGAAATAGTCACTGTTGTTCCGCTTGTCAGCCTAAGTCAGTGATTTAAATTCGAACATAGGCGCTACGCGAGGCCGAATCGCGGCTATCTATGGTATGGTGCGGGCCGGTATTTCCAAGCCAAAGGGATCGATGCGGCATGAGCGTGATGGTCAAGGAAAGCCCGATCAACGAAAAGGACATGGTCGCCGAGGCCGAGAAGGCGCTCGCCGACATTTCCAGGATCCGCGACGGGGTCGGCCGGGTGATCTTCGGTCAGGAGAACGTCGTCGAGCGTACACTGGTGGCGCTGCTGGCCGGCGGCCATGCGCTTCTGGTCGGCGTGCCGGGCCTTGCCAAGACCAAGCTGGTCGAGACGCTGGGCGTCGTGCTCGGCCTCGATTCGCGCCGCATCCAGTTCACGCCCGACCTGATGCCGTCCGATATCCTCGGCTCCGAGGTCATGGAGCAGGACGAGACCGGCAAGCGATCCTTCCGCTTCATCTCCGGGCCGATCTTTGCCCAGCTTCTGATGGCCGATGAGATCAACCGCGCCTCGCCGCGCACCCAGTCGGCGCTGCTGCAGGCGATGCAGGAGTACCACGTCACCATTGCCGGCATCCGCCATGATCTGCCCTCGCCCTTCCATGTGCTGGCGACGCAGAACCCGCTGGAGCAGGAAGGCACTTATCCGCTGCCCGAAGCCCAACTCGACCGCTTCCTCATGCAAGTCGACATTCTCTATCCCGAAATCGAGGCCGAGCGCCGCATCCTGCTGGAAACCACCGGCGTCGAGGACGCCAAGGCGGCCAATGTATTGCAGCCCGCCCGGCTGAAGGAGATCCAGACGCTGATCCGCCGCATGCCGGTGCCCGAAAGCGTTGTCGAGGCGATCCTCACCCTTGTGCGCTCGGCACGTCCGGGCCAGGGCAATGCCGAGACCGACAAGCATGTCGCCTGGGGGCCGGGACCGCGCGCCAGCCAGGCGCTGATGCTGTGCACGCGCGCCCGCGCGCTCTACGACGGGCGGCTGGCGCCTTCGGTTGACGATGTGCGTGCGCTGGCGGAGCCGGTGCTGCAGCACCGCATGGCGCTGACCTTCGCCGCCCGCGCCGAGGGCACCAGCGTGCGCGACGTGGTGGCGAAGCTGGCCAAGGGTATCTAATGGCGCGCATCGGCGAGGTCCAGGCTCCGGCAGCGACGCGCGACGCGCTCGCCCGCGGCCGGTTGCGGGCTTCGCTTGTGCCGGACCTGCTGGTCGAGGCGCGCCGCATCGTCAACACCGTGATCGCCGGCTGGCATGGCCGCCGCAAACGCGGCATCGGCGAGAATTTCTGGCAGTTCCGGCCTTATGTCGAGGGTGACGCCTCGCGCATCGACTGGCGCCGCTCGGCCCGCGACGACCACACCTACGTGCGCGACCGCGAATGGGAAGCCGCCCATACGGTCTGGCTGTGGGCCGATCCCTCGCCCTCCATGCTCTACAAGTCGACGGGCGCCAGCGTCTCCAAGCAATCGCGCGCGCTGGTACTGGCGCTGGCCATGGCGGAACTGTTGTCGCGCAGCGGCGAACGCATCGCCTGGCCTGGCCTGACCGATCCGTTCACCGCGCGCAACGGCGCCGAGCGCATCGCCGCGCAGTTGATGCATGCCGGCGACTTGCCGGCAAAACCCGACCTGTCCGACATCAGGCGCTTCTGCGATATCGTCATCGTCAGCGATTTCCTCGATCCCGTCGAGGAAACCATGGCCTGGCTCGACGTCCTCGCCCGCCACGGCGTGCGCGCGCATCTGATCGAGGTCGCCGATCCGGCCGAGGAAACCTTCCCTTATGCCGGGCGCACGGAGTTCACCGATCCGGAGACCGGCGACAAGCTGACCGCAGGACGCGCCGAGATGCTGGGCGATGAATACCGCCTGCTCTACACCGCCCGCCGCCAGGAGCTGGCCGGCTGGTGCAAACGGCTCGGCTGGAGCTTCACCGTCAACCACACCGACCGGCTGGCTTCCGACGCCCTGGTGCGCCTGCACATGGCAATGACCGCCGACGGCTCTTATGCCGGGCTGACCGGCAGTCAGCCTGGGCTGACCTCTGGTCGTGCCGGGCCGACCTCCGGTCAGCCTGGAAAGGCCGTCGCATGAGCTGGCTGCCACTCTCCTTTGGTGCTCCCATGGTGCTGTGGGGCCTGCTGGCGCTGCCGGTGATCTGGTGGCTGCTCAGGCTGACGCCGCCCAAGCCGCAGGTCGAGGTCTTTCCGCCGCTGAAGATCCTGGCGCGCGTGCTGAAGCGCGAGGAGACGCCGCAGCAGAGCCCTTGGTGGTTGACGCTGCTCAGACTCCTTATGGCCGCCCTTGTCGTGGCGGCATTGGCCGAACCGGTCTTCAATCCGCGCGAGAAATTGCCGGCCGAGGGTGCCGCGCTTGCGCTGGTCGTCGACAATGACTGGGCCAGTGCCGCCGACTGGAGCAAGCGCGTCGCCACCGCCGAACGGCTGATCGCCGATGCCGGCTCCAACGGCGTGCCGGTCATCCTCGCCTTCACCGCCGAAAAGCCCAATGCGGAGATCGGCCCCTTCGATGCCGCCGCCGCGCTGAACCGGCTGCGTGCCGCCAAGCCTCGGCCGATCCCGACCGACCGGCCCGCTGTCTATGCCCGCGTCGCCGGCGTGCTGGAGACCTTGCCCGGCGCCAGCGTCGCCGTGCTCGCCGACGGCCTGGCGGCAAAGGGCGACGAGGCCGCCTTCAACACGCTCTTGTCGAAAAATGCCGCCCGCGTCGTCTGGGCCACCGCGGACCGGCTTTCCTTGACCGGCCTGACCGCGGCCGACAATCAGGTCGACGGCTTTGCGCTGACCGCCATCCGCGCGCCGGGCGATCCGGCGCCGGCGCAGGTCACCGCCGGCGCTTTCGACGACAAGGGGCGCCGCATCGCCGATGCGACGCTGACCTTCGCGCCCGGCGAAGCCACCGCCACGGGCACCATGACGGTACCGTTCGAGCTGCGCAACGACTTCGCCTCGATCGCGCTCGACGGCGAGCGCCACGCCGGTGCGGTGCGCGTACTGGATGAAAGCTCCAAGCGCCGCCGCGTCGGGCTGCTGTCGCAAGCCGAAGCCGACCAGGCGCAGCCGCTCCTGTCGCCGCTCTACTACATCAGGCGCGCGCTGCAGCCTTTCGCCGATCTGGTCGAACCCTCCAGCGCCGATCTCGCCGACGCCATCCCGCAGATACTCGACCAGAAGCCGGCGATGATCGTCATGGCCGATATTGGCACCATTCCGGCGCAGGTCCGCCAAAGGCTGGTCGACTGGGTCGATAATGGCGGCACGCTGGTGCGTTTCGCCGGCTCGCGGCTGGCGGCCGCCGGCAATGACGACGACCTGCTGCCGGTCCGCCTGCGCACCGGCGAGCGCTCGCTCGGCGGCGCGCTGTCGTGGACCTCGCCACAGCCGGTTACCGAATTTCCGAAGGCCGGCCCCTTCGCCGACCTGGCGCCGCCCACCGAGGTCACGGTGAGCAGGCAGGTGCTGGCCGAGCCGACACCCGACATCGTCGAGCGCACCTGGGCGGCCCTTGCCGATGGCACGCCGCTGGTCACCGGCCTGAAGAAGGGCAAGGGCACGGTGGTGCTGTTCCACGTCACGCCCGAGGCGACCTGGTCCAACCTGCCGATCTCCGGCAGCTTCGTCGAGATGCTGCGCCGCATCGTGCAGCTGTCGCGCAACCAGGGTGCGGCGATCGCCAATGCCGAAGCCGCCGCCACGTCGCTGGCGCCCTACCGCATGATCGCGGCCGATGGCTCGCTGGTGCCGCCGACGCCGGATGCGCGGCCCCTGGTGCCAGGCGCCGGCGCACTGCGGGTGACTTTCGAGAATCCACCCGGGCTCTATGGCTCGGAGACCGGCGTCTTCGCTCACAACCTGCTTGATGCCGCGAGCACGTTCGAGCCGCTGGCGCGCCCGCAAATTACCGTGCCGGTCACCACGATCCAGTATGCCTTCGATGAATCGCGCAACCTGAAGGGTGGGCTGGTCGCGGCAGCCCTGGTGCTGATGCTGCTCGACACGCTGGCGGTGTTGTGGATGGGCGGCCTGTTTTCGCGCCGGCCGCGCCGTGCCGGCGCGGCCACAACCACCGCGGCGATCCTGATTGCGCTTGGCGCGCTGTTCGGCCATGCCGATCTCGTCCGCGCCGACGATGCCAAGCCGGGCGACGAGGCCGCGATCGCGGCGATCTCGAAGACCCGCATCGCCTATGTGCTGACCGGCGTGCCGGGCGACGATTCGATCAGCCGCGCCGGGCTCGAGGGCCTGACCCGCTTCCTGATCGAGAAGACCGCCCTGGAACCGGGCGCGCCGGCCGGCGTCGACATATCGAGGGACGAACTGTCCTTCTATCCTCTGATCTACTGGCCGATCAATCCGGCGGCGCCCATGCCGAGCCAGGCCGCGATCGCCCGCATCGATGCCTATATGCAGCAGGGCGGTACGGTGCTGTTCGACACGCGCGACCAGTTCGCCAACGGCATCGGCGCCGATTCCACCAGCCCGGCGACGGAACGGCTGCGCGACATCCTCGGCAACCTCAACGTGCCGCCGCTGGAGCCGGTGCCCTCGGATCACGTGCTGACTAAATCCTTCTTCATCCTGCCGGAATTTCCCGGCCGTTTCGCTGGCAGCCCGCTCTGGGTCGAGGCATCGCTTGACGCCAGCAATGCCGACAACCGGCCGGTGCGCACTGGCGACGGCGTTTCGCCGATCATGATCACCGCCAATGATTTCGCCGGCGCCTGGGCGGTCGACGAGAATGACGACCCTCTGCTGCCGACCGTGCCGGCCGACCCGATGCAGCGCATGTATGCGTTGCGCGCCGGGGTCAATATCATGATGTACATGCTGACCGGAAACTACAAATCCGACCAGGTGCATGTGCCGATACTGCTCGAACGGCTGGGGCAGTAGGATGAGGTTCTTTGTTACGCTCCCCACGCGGATCGACCCCTCCCCACAAAGGGAGGATAAGGCATGAACTGGTCGATCTCCTTCGAACCGCTGATCTCCTGGCCGCTTTGGGCCCTGGTGCTTGTGCCGCTGGCGCTGCTTGCGCTTGTCGGCCTGTGGTTTCGCCAGCGCGGCGCGGTCCTTCGCTTCGTCGCCCTGCTGGCGCTCGCCGCCGCCCTCTTCAATCCGGTATTCCTCAACGAGGAGCGTGACCCTCTGAAGAGCGTGGTTGCCCTCATCGTCGACCGCAGCCAGAGCCAGGATATTGGCGACCGCACCAAGCAGGCCGATGAGGCGCTCGCCGGGCTGCAACAGCGTCTTGGCCGCTTCAAGCAGTTCGACGTCCGCGTCGTCGAGGCCGGCAAGTCCGACGCCGCCGAGGAGCGCACCGAAACCCGGCTGTTCAGCGCGCTGGAAGGCGCCTTCCGCGACGTGCCGCCCTCGCGTGTCGGCGGCGCCATCATGATCACCGATGGCGAGGTGCACGACGCGCCTCCGGGCGCGCCCGACTTCAACGCTCCGCTGCATGCGCTGATCACCGGCAACGAGCACGAGAAAGACCGCCGCATCCGCTTCGAGAACGCGCCGCGCTTCGGCCTCGTCGGCAAGCCGCTCGACATGACCTACCGCGTCATCTCGACGGAGAACGAGAGCGGCCCTGTCGATGTGCGTGTCTCGGTCAATGGCGAACAGGTTGCGGTCGAGCACGCCACCGTTGGCCAGGCCATGCCGCTGCAGGTGACCATTCCGGGCGCCGGCCGCAACATCATCGAACTCGCCATCGATCGCGAACCGGGCGAATTGACCGATACCAACAACCGCGCCATCGCGCTGGTCGACGGCATCCGCGAGAATTTGCGCGTGCTGCTCGTCTCCGGCGAGCCGCACGCGGGCGAGCGCACCTGGCGCAACCTGTTGAAATCCGACGCCTCGGTCGATCTCGTCCATTTCACCATTCTGCGGCCCCCCGAGAAGCAGGATGGCACGCCGATCAACGAATTGTCGCTGATCGCCTTCCCGACCCGCGAGCTGTTCGTCGAGAAGATCAAGGATTTCGACCTCATCATCTTCGACCGCTACCAGCACCGCGACGTGCTGCCGATCCTCTATTACGACTACATCTCGGAATATGTCGAAAAGGGCGGCGCGCTGCTGATCGCCGCCGGCCCCGAATATGCCGGAGAAAGTTCGATCGCGCGTACGCCGCTGATGTCGGCCCTGCCGGCCATGCCGACCGGCGAGGTGGTCGAAAAGGCCTTCTATCCACGCCTGACCGATCTCGGCCAGCGTCATCCGGTGACGCGCGGCCTCGACGGTTCGGCCACAGAACCGCCGCACTGGAGCCGCTGGTTCCGCACCATCGGGGTGCAGAACCCGCAAGGCGAAGTGGTGATGAAGGGGGCCGACAACCGGCCGCTGCTCCTGCTCGACCGCAAGGGTGAAGGCCGTGTCGGCATGCTCCTATCCGATCAGGGCTGGCTGTGGGCGCGCGGCTTCGAGGGCGGCGGCCCGCATGTCCAGCTCTACCGGCGCATCGCCCACTGGCTGATGAAGGAGCCCGAGCTCGAGGAGGAGCGGTTGACCGCCGAGGGACGCGGCATGGTGCTGGAGATCCGCCGCCAGACGATGGCCGACGAACCCGGCCCGGCACAGATCATCACCCCCTCCGGCAAGACCTTGACCGTCAAGCTCGAGAAATCCGAGCCCGGCGTCTTCCTCGGCAGCGTCCAGACCAGCGAGATCGGTCTCTTCCAGGTCGCCAACGGCGATCTCACCGCGCTGGCCCATGTCGGACCGGTCAACGCGCCGGAATTCGCCGATGTCGTCTCCACCGAGGACCGGCTGAAGGCGCCGGCGGAAGCCACCGGCGGCAGCGTGCGCCGGCTGACCCCGTCCGCGGCCACTGGCAGCGACGTGAGCCTGCCTTCCATCGTGCCTGTGCGCTCGGCCGGTGCTGCCTCCGGCAACGACTGGATCGGCCTGCGCACCACCGACGACAGCGTCCTGAAGGCCGTCTCGCGCGTGCCGCTGTTCGGCGGCTTCCTCGGCCTCGGCCTGTTGCTTCTGGCGATAGGCTCGATGTGGTACCGCGAGGGAAGATGAGCGGCGGCGCCTTTCCTTCTCACTCCCACAAGGGGAGAAGGAACAGCGCCTGCTCTACTCCTCCGGCTCCGTCGTGAACAGCAGCGGGTAGCCCTTGGCCTTGCCGGCGTCGGTGGCTCGCGTCGCCTTGGTTTCGGCGACATCCTTGGTGAAGACCGCGACGACGCAGGCGCCACGCCGGTGCGCGGTGATCATGATCCGGTGCGCCTGGTCTTCGCTGAGCTTGAACTCGCCCTTCAGCACCGTCACCACGAATTCGCGCGGGGTGAAATCGTCATTGATAAGGATGACCTTGTAGAGCTTCGGCCGCTCGGTCTGCGGCTTGACCTTGGTTCGCGGTTTTGTGGTGATTTCTGGCATCGGAACCGGCAGTTTCCCGATCGGGCTTCGCCTCGCATTTTGCCACGCGCGGCAGCGATCGTCCATTTTGGATTGGCATGCAGACCGTCGGCGGGCCGGCCCGGTCATTCACAATCATGTGGGAAATTGTCGGTCGCGGTTCAACGGCCCTGACGGCCGAAGACGCGGCGATTTGCGTCGGCATCCGCCCGGTGTTCCATCCATGCCGCGATCGGCCACGCGACAACGCAGATCAGCGTCACGCTGGTGAGCAGGATCAGCAGCCAGGTCTGTGCCGGCGTGATGTAGTCCCACTTGCTGGAAATGGCTGGCGCAAACAGCGAAGGCTCGGTGCGCCCGCTCGCCGGATCCGGCACCGGGCTGGCGGTGAGCAGGATCAGCACCCTGGCAATGCCGGTGGCAACCAGGCCGCCGAACACTATCGAGCGCAAAATGGACGAAAGCCGCTTCTTCATGCGGGCAGTCCTACAGGGCCGGCGTTGCAAACGGGTTAAGGCAGGTCGAAGCGCGTGACCGGAAGCCACCGGTGCTCAGTTTCCGATCAAGCGCATGGCAGAAGGCCGCCCCAGCCGGTTTGCGGCTGGGGCGGCCTTGATGGAGAGGTGTCCTGGAGCTGATTAGGCCTTCTTCGGAGCAGCCTTCTTCGGCGCGGCCTTCTTGGCGGATTTCTTGACCGGGCACTTATGCTTCTTGGTCACCTTGCAGGCCTTCGCGGCCTTCTTCATCGGAGCAGCCTTCGCGGCCGGAGCGGTGGCGGCAGGCGCAGTGGTGGTCGTGGTGGCAGCCGGAGCAGTGGTCGTGGTCGTGGTGGCGGCGGCGTTGCCGAGAGCCGGCATCGAGAAGGCGAGAGCAACGGCGAGGCCGAGGGCGGACAGGAGGGACTTTTTCATGGCTTCGTTTCCTTTTTCTTGCGGGTCGAGTTTGAGCGTCACTGAACTGGGTCGTTCGGTGTCACTCCAAGCAGCTTCAAAGCGTTGGCGAGCATCCGGATGCCCTGCGCCTGTTTCTTGGCGGCGCAGTACCGGTTGCCCTTTCTCTGAAGTGCCTTTGCCGCGGTGACCTGCGTTGCCGTGGCATGGGTTTCGAGTGCTTCATCAAATTGGTGGCTGAGATTGGCGCACCGTTCAGTCCGGGTAAGCGGCGCCTTTGCATCGGATTGTCCAACAGCGGTGGTGACCAGGCCAAGACCCAGCAACGCACCCAACAGACTGATCGACAACCTTGGCATCGGTTTATCCGTAAACCCGGAGACTATCGTCGCAGCCAATGACCTGACCGCCACGGCACCGTTATGCCGCCCTACCTTTTCAGGAGTTTTTCCGGATTGTAGAATTTTGTTTCTGGATTGTTTCTGGCTCGCCGGCGGAAAGCCGCCAAATGCCCTCTATGCGGGAAAGCCGAATTCCTTCCACCTTGAAATGCAAGGCACTGGCCAACATATGGCCCGAATTCTATCGTGTGGCTCATCGACCAAGAATCGCTTTGCCGGCAACCGAGACGGGGCACCTGTGAAATCCGACGCACACATACTGATCGTCGACGACGACAAGGGCATCCGCGACCTGCTGCAGGAGTTCTTCCAGAAGCGGGGCTTGCACACTTCGGTTGCCGCCGATGGCACCGAAATGGAAGCCATCCTGCGCCGTGCGCAGGTGGACCTCATCGTGCTCGACGTCATGTTGCCCGGCAAGAGCGGGCTGGAATTGTGCCGCGAACTGCGCGCCCAGTATTCGACGCCCATCATCATGCTGACCGCCGTCACCGAGACGACCGACCGGGTGGTCGGGCTGGAGATGGGCGCCGACGACTATGTGCCCAAACCCTTCGACCCGCGCGAGCTGCTGGCGCGCATCCGCGCCGTGCTGCGGCGCAACGGCGCCGCCGAGCCGAAGCGCGCCACCCCCAAGCAGATCTACCGCTTCGCCGGCTGGACGATGGACTGTTCGCGGCGCCGGCTGACCGCGCCCGACGATGTCAGGGTCGAGCTGACCATGGCGGAGTTCAACCTGCTGCAGACTTTCGTCAGGAGCGCGCAGCGCGTGCTGACCCGCGATCAGCTCATCGAGCTCTCCGGCGGCGATAGCGACTATTCCTTCGACCGCAGCGTCGACATCCTGGTCAGCCGGCTGCGGCGCAAGATGGAAGATGATCCCAAGACGCCCAAACTGATCCTCACCGTGCGCAGCGGCGGCTACCAGTTCCTGCCCGAGACGACCTCCGAATGAGACGTTTCCTGCCGCAGACCTTGCCTGTCTGGGTGCTGCTGATCGTCATTGCCGGCCTTTTGATCAGCCAGGTGGCGACGCTCTATATCGTGGCGCACGACCGCGCCGCCGCCAACGACGTGGTTGACCTCTACCGCCTCAACGACCGCGCCTATTCGCTGGTGCAGTTGATGAGCAGCGCCACGCCCGAGGAGCGCAAGGCGACCGCCGCGGGCCTGTTCAACTCGACCTATGCGCTCACCGTGTCGGACACCCCCGCCGTCACCTCCTCGATCGCCGGCGACGACGAACTGGCCGAGCTGGAAGACATCCTCGTCGGCCGACTGTCGAAGTTCGGCGTCACCGACGCGCGCGTGCGGCGCGATCCGGCGACGCGAGAGGCAGATGACGCCGGCGGCATGGTGTCCGGCCCCGATATCGGCCAGGTGGAACGCGACCTTTTGGTCCTGGCCGCCGACTTTGCCCAGAGCGACAAGCTGACCGCCTCGCTGCGCTTCGCCGACGGCCAGTGGCTGAACTTCACCGAGCCCATCACGCCCGTCGGCCCGATCCTGAGCGTCGACAGCCTGCCGCTCTATTCGCTGATCGCCGGCCTGGTGGTGATCATGTCGATCTGGTCGCTGCGCCGGCTGACGGGGCCCTACCGGATGATGGAAACCGCCGTGAACCGGATCGGCAAGGACCTGAAGAGCCCGCCGATCGCCGAGTCGGGCAGCCGCGAGGTCCAAGCCGCCGCCAGGGCAATCAACGCCATGCAAGCCAGGCTGCGCGAATATGTCGAGGACCGCGAACATCTTGCCGCCGCACTCGCGCATGACCTGCGCACGCCGATGACGCGCATGCGGCTGCGCCTGGAACTGTTGCGCAAATCGGCGGTTCGCGAGGCGCTGGCGCATGATCTCGCCGATGTCGAGAGCATCGCCAGTTCCGTGATCGACTTCGCCACCTTCGAGGTGACCGAGGAAAAAAGCGAACGCATCGACTTCTGGTCGCTGGTGGAATCGATCGCCGACGCCTACCCGGACGTCTCGTTCGACAATGACGGCACCCGTACGCGCGGATTGATCTGCATGGCGCGGCCGGTCGCGCTCAGGCGCTGCGTCACAAATCTGGTGCAGAACGCCGTCACCTACGGCAAGAAGGCGCATCTGAGCCTCCACCGCTCGGAGAGCACGATCACGCTCGCCATTCGCGACGAAGGCCCTGGCATACCGCAGGCCCAGATCGATGCCGTGTTCGGCTCCTTCGTCCGGCTGGAACAATCTCGCAACCGCCAGACCGGCGGTCTTGGTCTCGGCCTCACCATCGCGCGCAACATCGCGCGCGCCGCCGGGGGCGAGATCCGCCTGTCCAATCATCCGGACGGTGGACTGCTGACGGAGCTGCGCCTGCCGGTGGCGACCTGAATTAAACTATCTTCTGGCGACGCAATCCGGACGGAAAACCGTTTCACACTTTTCCTGGAATTGCTCTATCGCCGCAGCACCGCGCTCAGCACGTCGCGGATGCCGATCGCGCCGACAAAACGCGACTGGTCGTCGAACAGCGCGACCGGCGCAGTCTGCGAGCGATGCATGGCCAGCATCACGGTCTTCAGCGATGTGCCGGGATTGGCCCAGAACACCTGGGCGCTCTCCTCCGGCTGTCTCTCGACATCGGCGCAGGACACCCACACCGCCGGCTTGCCGTCGCGCTCGGCCGCCGCCACCAGCCCGTGCTCGTCGATCTTGAAGCGTGTCGTCTTGCGCCGGTCGAGCCAAACCCAGCCATCCGTGCCGTGTTCGAGGTCGCGGCGGTCGCGCATCACGTTCCAGGCGGTCAGCACCGACAGCGGGTTCACATTGGCGATGAAGTCCCGGACATAGTCGTTGGCGGGCCTGAGCACGATGTCTTCCGGCGCGCCGGTCTGGACGATGCGGCCGCCCTCCATGATGGTGATGTGGCTGCCGATCTTCAGCGCTTCCTCGAGATCGTGGCTGACGAAGATGATCGTCTTCTTCAATTCCGCCTGCAGCTGCAGCAATTCGTCCTGCAGCTTGGTGCGGATCAGCGGGTCGAGCGCCGAGAACGGCTCGTCCATCAACAGGATCGGCGCCTCGGTGGCAAAGGCGCGGGCCAGACCGACACGCTGCTGCATGCCGCCCGAAAGCTCGTGGGCGTATTTCTTCGACCACTGGTCGAGATTGACCAGCTTGAGCTGCCTGTGCACACGCTCCTTGCGTTCGGCGTCCGGCACGCCGGCGAGTTCGAGACCGAGGCCGACATTTTCCTCCACCGTGCGCCAGGGCAGCAGGCCGAACTGCTGGAACACCATCGCCACCTGTTTCTGCCGCAGCCGCCGCAAGGTCGTCTCGTCGCAGGTCACGACGTCGACCGTGCGGTCGCCGTCCTTGACCAGGACCTGGCCACGCGAGACGACGTTCAGGCGGTTGACCGCCCGCAGCAATGTCGATTTGCCCGAACCGGACAGACCCATGAGGACGGAAATCTCGCCCTCATGCACGGTGAGGCTGGCGCCGGCACAGCCCAGCACATTGCCGGTCTTCTCGAGTATCTCGGCGCGCGTCGCGCCCTTGTCGATCATCGCCAGCGAGCCCGCCTGGTCGGCGCCGAAGACGATGTCGACGTTCCTGAAATCAACGGCGACAGTCATTTCTTGCCTCCAACGCCAATGCGGGTCATTCGATCGAGCACGATGGCGAGCACAACGATGGCCAGGCCTGCTTCAAGCCCGAGATCGATGCGGCGTGAGCCGAGCGCGCGGTTGATCTCGGTGCCCAGCCCGCCGGCGCCGATCAGGGCGGCGAACACCACCATCGACAGCGACAGCATGATCGACTGGGTCAGCCCCGCCATGATGGTGGGCAACGCCGAGGGCAATTCCACCTTCCACAAGAGCTGGCGCTTGGTGGCGCCGAACGCCTCGCCGGCCTCGATGATCGACTTCGGCACGGAAACGACGCCGAGATGAGTAAGCCGGACGGCGGTTGGGATGACGAAGATGATGGTCACGATGAGACCGGGCGCGTTGCCGAGGCCGAACAGGGTGAGCACCGGGATCAGGTAGACGAAGGTCGGCAGCGTCTGCATCAGGTCGAGCACCGGCAGCATGACGCGATAGACCTTCGGCTTGTGCGCCGCCCAGATGCCTAGCGGCACGCCGATCGCCATCGCCATCGCGGCGGCGGCGACGACCAGCACCAGCGTCTGCACCGTCTGCTTCCAGAGGTTCTGATTGATGATGAAGATCAGGCCGAGGAAGACAGCAATGGCGAGCGGCCGTGAGCGCTGCAGCAGCCAGGCGATGACGGCGATGGCGAGCGCCAGCAGCACCGGCGGGACCATCAGCAAAAGGTTGACCAGCCCGTCGAGGATGAAATTGAGCCCGTTGGAGAAAGCTCTGAAGATGGTGTCGAAATTGTCGGTGAGGAAACCGAAAAAGGATTTTCCCCAGGCGCCGATCGGGATCTTGTGATCGACCATGAATTTGGAAATCGGATCCATCTCACCCCTCTTCCGCCGGAGCTCTGTCTTTGGCTCCGTACTGTCGTAACGTCATCTTGTCACAGCATAAGAAAAAGGGCAGCCTTTTCCAGATGGCTGCCCTTTTCTTTCGGTCATGCCGAAATCAAAGCCGGCTCAGCCTCCAAGCGCGGTCTTGACTGCCGCCGCCGCATCGCCGCCGTCGAAGGTGGTGACGCCGGCAATCCATGGCTTGACCGCGTCCGGATGCTTCTTCAGCCAGTCGGTCGCGACCGTCTGGGGGTCGCCGCCCTTCAGGATGGCGTCCATCATCTGGCCTTCCATGTCGAGGTTGAACTTCAGGTTGGCGATGAACTTGCCGGCATTGGGGCACTCGGTTGTGTAGCCCTTGCGCACATTGGTGTAGACGGTGGCCGCACCGAAGCCGCTGTCGCCCATGCCGTCGAGATAGGTGATCTTCATGGCGCCCATCACCGGATGCGGCGTCCAGCCGAGGAAGGCGATCCACTCATTGTTCTTCATCGACTGCTCGGCCTGCGTCAGCATGCCGGCCTCCGAGGACTCGACCAGCTCGAACCCGGCGAGGTTGTCCTTCGGGTTCTTGATCATGTCGAGGATGATGCGGTTGCCGTCATTGCCGGCTTCGATGCCGTAGATCTTGCCGTCGAACTTGTCCTTGAACTTGCCAAGGTCGGTCAGCGACTTGACGCCGGCATCCGCGACATAGGTCGGTACGACGATGCCATAACCGGCGCCGGTCAGGTTCGTGCTGATGGTCTCGACCGAACCGTCGGCGGTGTAATCCTTGATGTCGTTGGTCATCGACGGCATCCAGTTGCCGAGGAAGACGTCGAGGTCCTTGTTCTTGAGCGACGCCATCGTCACCGGCACCGACAGCTGGATGACCTTCGGCTCATAGCCGAGCGCGGTAAGCAGCACCGAGGCGAGGCCGGTGGTGGCCTGGATGTCGGTCCAGCCGACATCGGAGAGACGAACCGTCTTGCAACTCGCCGGATCGCCGGCAAAGGCGGCACTCGTGGACAGGAAAGCCGCCAGGCCGAGGCCGGCGACGAAAGAATTCATACGCGACATGTACTTTCTCCCATTGCGATTCTTTGGCGAGGCGAAGTTACGGTTTTTCTGCCCGCCTTGTTTCGTCAGCCAAACACCATTCTCGTGCGGTTTCAAGCATTAAGGCAATCACGATCAACGGCGCGGGCTGGCCAATCAGCGACACGGCCGACGCTTTGCCGACCCGGCCTCACCCTGTCGGTGCCGGCCGTGACGGCTTTTTCAGGGGAATGCGGCGGCAGGCCCTCCCCGCCCCGCGACAAGTCGGCTTAAAAGAGCGGCATGGCCAAGCTCTATTTCCACTACGCGACGATGAATGCCGGCAAGACGACCATGCTCTTGCAGGCATCGTACAATTATCGCGAGCGCGGCATGACGACGATGCTGTTCGTCGCCGGCCACTATAGCAAGGGCGACAGCGGCCTGATCTCGTCGCGCATCGGGCTGGAGACCGAGGCCGAGATGTTCCGCGACGGCGACGATCTGTTCGCCCGCGTCGCCGAACATAACGGGCGCAGCGCCGTGCATTGCGTCTTCGTCGACGAGGCGCAGTTTCTCGAGGAGGAGCAGGTCTGGCAGCTCGCCCGCATCGCCGACCGGCTGAACATCCCGGTCATGTGCTACGGCCTGCGCACCGATTTCCAGGGCAAGCTGTTTTCCGGGTCGCGCGCCTTGCTGGCGATCGCCGACGACCTGCGCGAGGTCCGCACCATCTGCCGCTGCGGCCGCAAGGCGACGATGGTCGTGCGCCTCGGCCCGGACGGCAAGGTTGCCCGCCAGGGCGAACAGGTGGCGATCGGCAAGGACGTCTATGTCTCGCTCTGCCGCCGCCACTGGGAAGAGGAAATGGGCCGCGCCGCGCCCGATGATTTTATCGGCTTCACCAGGGCCTGACCGGGCGCGCGGATCACGCATCGCCCCCGATCTGCCGATGCAGCGTTTGTTAAGGCCTCCGTCCTATAAGGCCGTCAGCCAGAGCTCCCCGGGGTCAGCCATGCTTCGAGCCGTTTTGTCAGCCAGCACCCTTCTGCTTGTCACCTCGCTTGCCGCTCATGCTGGCGGTGACCCGGTGCTGGGCAAGCACGTCTTCAACCGGTGCATTGCCTGCCATGAAGCGGCTAGCGACCGCGACAAGGTCGGCCCGCATCTGATGGGTGTCGTCGGCCGCACGGCGGGAACCGCCGAAAGCTTCCTCGGCCACTATTCGGAGGCCATGAAAAGCGCCGGCGCCGCCGGCCTTGTCTGGGACGAGGCGAACCTTGCCGAATACCTCAAGGCGCCCAGGCTGAAGGTGCCCGGCAACAGGATGGCTTTTGGTGGCCTCGGCAGTGACGACGACATCGCCAACATCATTGCCTATCTGAAGGCCGACCCAAAACCCTGAGCCGGCTGCAACCGGTCAGTTATTTGTCGAATTCGGAGGGCATCCGCCTCGGCGGAGACTGATTGCTTTGCCGGCATGAAAGTTCAAAATCAGCTGAACTATGACTGGCTGGCCAGTTGATCACGCCATGACCACGGCTCCATTGGCTTTCAAGGGCGCGGCCGGATATTTTGTTTTCGCTCCGCCCTTGTCGTCGCGCCTTTCAATCCCCGGATGCCCCACTTATATTCGCCGCTATTCGCAACCAGCGACCTGATGCCGAAGCGGGAGGCCCTTATGGCGACATTGCAGGATTTCGATGCCGAAATTGCCAAGACCAAGCAGGTCGTCCAGGACATGCGGGTCAGGATCGAGCAATCCGGCACCATGCTCGACACGCTCGCCACATCAGACAAGAAGATCGGCGACGCCAATTTCGACATCGAGAACGCCCGTATCGAGGACGTGCTGAAACAGCAGAAGGTGATGGAAGGCAACATCGCCGACCTGATCATCGGGCTCGAGGACGCGACCAATGTCTTCGGCGCCGAATTCGAGAGCATGAAGAACTATACCGGCTGGGAGAACTTCGTCGGCGTCTTTTCGGCGCAGCGCAAGCAGCGCATGCGCACCGACCGCGTCCGCAACATGTCGCTGGCCGGCAATCTGCAGGAATTGCTGGCCAAGTCCGACACCATCGTCGGCATCCTCAAGGCGCAGAAAGAAATCCTCGACCAACGCTACAAGACGTCGGAGGCCAGCCTGTCGCAGGTGATCGAGCGCCGCAAGGCCACCATGACGAACCTCGAAGCCGTGCAGAAACGCATCGGGGAGCTCAATCCGATGCTGCTCGACATCGAGAACAAGATCGCTGCCTCGACCAGCCAGATGGACCGGACGCAGCTCGAAGGCGAACGCTCGAAAATGGCCACGGAATACAATGAGAAGCAGGCCAAGGAGCAGGAACTGCTGGCCGAAAGCCAGACGCTGGAGCGCTACACCTCGATGTTCCAGACCTTCGTCGATTCGCTCAACAACCAGATCGCCGCGCAGTCGACGCTGATCAACAAGCTGACCATCGATACCGAGCAGCGCATCGTGCTCTACAAGGCGCTGGAGGATTCGCTGAAGACCGCCGCCCAGCAGGATGTCGCCCACAAGATCAACACTCTGGGCAGCCAGGTCGACAACACGGCCGAGGAAACCATGGCCGGTATCGGCGCCGCCTCGCAGAAGCACATCGGCGACCTCTTGGAGATGCACGAGAAGAACATGGTCGCCACCGCCGATATCCAGCGCCGCAAGAAGCTTGCCGACGACGCCTTTGCCCGCCGCTTCAACGAGGTGCTGAAGAAGCACAATTCGGCCAACTACGTGCAGTCATAATTGCCGCACGCACAGGTGCGACGCTCCCAGGGCCAGTAGCATGATCTCCGAAAACGACGCGGCGGCGCGGTATTTCTCGGCGATCACGGCCGCGCTCAGTGGACTTGAAGTGTTTATGCGCGACGACCGCTCGCCGCTCTACCGGCACGGCATCGTCGCCGGGATCGTCGCCGAATACATCGCCCGGCTCGACAAGTCCTTCTCCTGCTGGCGCAATCGGCTGGGCTTCATGGACACGTTCCGCATTTCGCGCGCCGAAAGCGGCTTCCCGGTGTTCCAGAACCTGCTCGAACTGGAAAACGACCGCCGCCAGGCCGACGCGCGGCTCGCCAACATCCCACTGGCCAGCGAACTGCGCGAGGAGATGGCGGACTTCATCCTGCGCCACAAGGAATTCCCCGAGGCGCTGCAGCGGTCGATGGCCGAACGGCTCTATCTCGAGGACGTCAAGAGCGAGCAAACCTTCGGCCCGTTCACACTGGCGCAGACCGCCAAGGTCTCGGTCAATCCGAGGACGGCGCGGCCCTATTATCTCGTCCACTGGGCGAGTTTCGACGGCAGCGCCAACCTGCCATTGGTCTACATGGTGACGGTGGAGGACTCATCCGAGAACATGATCCACCAGCTCGTCGACAGGAACGGCAAGCTCAACGACAAGGTCGACATCCCACTGCCCGTCGACGGCCTGCTCAATCCCGAGCTAGCCCACCGTTTCGACGATTTCACCGAGAAGAACTCCGCCTACACGCTGTCGCCGGCCACCATCGCGGTCAACCTCGACAAGGATTTCCCCAATCTGCATCCCAAGCAGCTGCGCCGCGTGGTGCTCGGTCCCTTCTATTCGGCCGGCATCACCGAAAACAACTCCGTCGTCGCCCAAGTACTGGCCAAGGTGCGCAAGCCCGACAATGCCTGGCTGCTGACCTGGACCATCCAGGAAGTCTATTCGAAGAGTGAGAAGCCGGGCCGCAGGGGTCTCTGGTCGAGCGAGCCGGCATCCGAGGAATTCTTCATCGACACCGACGATCTGGAAGCGGCGCGCCAGGGCGTGTCGAGCTACGAGAACCATGCCTTGATCCCGCACGAGGCCTACCAGGCGCTCTACGCCGCCGGCGAAGCGCAGAAGATCTTTGGCGGCTACAAGGTCCACATCCTGTCCAACGGACAGGTCATCTCGGACGTCTGACCGTCACACCAGGGAGCATCCTTCATGGACACCGGCCTGACCACCATTCCGGAAGCGGCGATCGAGAAGCACCGCGCCACCGCGCAAAGCTTCATCACCCGCATCGTCGTGCTGGAGGATCCATCGCGCGAATCCGGCACGGCGCTTGCCGGCACCAACCGCCGCTTCGTCTCCACCGTCTCGGTCGGCTCGGTGCGCCGCACGCGCGAGGTCGAACTGTCGAAGACCGTCGGCGCCGTCCATGCCGACGACCAGCTGCTCACCATCCCGCAGCACACGCTGCTGTTTCGCGCCCGGCGCGGCACGGCGGTCGCGCTGGCGGTGTCGGACGTATTCGCCGAAGGCTCCGATCTCGAAAGCCTGCAGGCCAGGAACACCCGCGCCCCGCTCGAAGGCGACGAGGCGTCCACTTTCAAGAAACTGCTGTCGGCATCGGCTTACATCGCGGCCTTCAGCCTCGCCTCCTACCTGTTCCAGCTGATCGACAGCGACGGCGAGGCGCCGAATGACATTCCCGAGCCGGATTTTCTTTTCGACACACCCCAGGATGCGGTGAAGTCGATCATCGCCGGCCTCGACAAGGCGATAGCAGGCTCATCCGACGATGCCGACCTGATGACTCGCGCCCGTGCCTTCGCCCGCGTCGCCATAGATGGGCTGCTGGCGCGCAAAGGCCGCTTCGACGGCATCGGCCCATTCGAGAGCGCCCATATCCGCATCGACGTCGACGATTTCACCCTCGACGGTTTCGATGTTGCGCCCGGCAAGCGCTCCAAGCCGCTGGTGATGACCTTCAAGAAGCCCGAAGAGGTCGTCGGCAACCACATCGCCAAATACCAGTCGGTCAAGCTGGCCAAGATGCTGATGGCCTATGATTTCGAGCGCGAACTGAACCCCTTCGTCGAACTCGGCGGCTTCCTCTTCACCTTCATCGGTGACGGCGCGCCCGGCACCGGCAAGACGACGCTGATCCAGATGATCGCCGGCCTCGTCCACGACTACTGCCAGGTCGCAGGCTACCCCTTCGCCTATGAGAATTTCGGCGTCGACCAGATCTCATCCTATCAGGGCAAGTCGGGCCAGAACTGCCGCCAGTTCATCAACAACGTCTTGAACCCGCGCGTCATCGGCTTCGGCACCATCGACGACATCGACCAGGTGGCCGCGCGCCGCTCCGACGACCGCGCCTCGGCCGGCCAGCAGGAAATCACCGGCGTCCTGATGGACGCCTTCGGAGGAGCGTCCACGGTCGTGCGCGGCAACTGCTCGTTCGGCATGTTCTCCAACTATCCCGAAAATGTCGACGACGCGCTGCGCCAGCGCGCCGGCGCCCGCTGGCTGGTCGACGGACCGCAGACGCGCGACGATTACATCGACATCTTTGTCCTTCTCGCCGGCAAGAACCACAAGATTCCGCTGGGCGACCACAAACTCTACGCAGCGCAGGAGATCCAGCGCGCCGTCGCGGAAGCCTATGAGGAGCACGAGAAGCCGCGGGAGGACGGGCTGATGCGGGTCTATGAACGCTACATGAAGGAGAACGGCGCGCCCAGGACCATGGCCGATATCGGCACCTATCTGCACCTGATCAAGGACGCCGAACCGCGCTTCACCGGCCGCGCCATCAAGAATGTCACCGACGCCATCAAGATGCGCGCCATGGACATCGAGCTTCCCGACGACTGGTTCGAGAAACCGGAAGCCTTCATGCACAAGAGCTACGACGACAAGAAGGCGATGATCGAGGACCTGCGCGGCCCGTTCTCGATGGATATGGTGATGCAGGAGATCAACCGCTACGCGGACAGCGAGTTCCGCTATTCCGACAAGTCCGACGACGCCGCGGTGGAAAAACTCCTGCGCGACGCCCGCCTGCGCGAACGCGCGGCACGCGAGATGGAGGAGATGAAGAAGAAGGGGCTTTGGAATGCGTGAGGTGCGCCAGCCTTCCCTTCTCCCCTTGTGGGAGAAGGTGTCGCCGAAGGCGACGGATGAGGGGTGTTCCAGCTTGGCATCAACGGCGCTACGGCCAACACCCCTCATCCGTCTCGGCGCTGCGCGCCGATCCACCTTCTCCCACAAGGGGAGAAGGAAAGGTCACGCCCCTCATCTGCCCGCCGGCATCTTTGTAACTTGTCATTTGCCGAATCCGTTATGATGGCGGGAGCGGTGGCGGACGAGAGGCCGACGCATCTTTGGGC
>NZ_VFVX01000023.1:0-83783 GCF_006442395.1 Mesorhizobium sp. B2-3-5
CCTCGATCTACATGACGCTGGCGGCACTGTTCGTGGCGCAGGCCACCAACACCGACCTGTCGCTGCATCAGCAATTCGCCATCTTCGCTGTCGCCATGCTCACCTCCAAAGGCGCGTCCGGCGTCACCGGCGCCTCCTTCATCGCGCTGGTCGGAACCCTTTCGGTGGTTCCCGCCATCCCGGTCGCCGGCATGGCGCTCATCCTCGGCATCGACCGTTTCATGAGCGAAGCCCGGGCGCTGGTGAACATGATCGGTAACGGGGTCGCCACGGTGGTCATGGCACGCTGGGAAGGCGAACTCGACTACGCGCGGCTCGACGCCGCGCTGTCGGGCCAGCCGTTGGCCGATCCCTACCCGCTGGACCTCGTCGAGACGGGCCGTGAAGCTGTCGCCGGTTCGATCGAGCGCGGGCCGCTTGCCGTCGCGCCGCGTTGATCTCCGATTGCCCGGGGCCGCGCGGCCCGGGCATCCTGGTCTCGGTAGTTTCGGCTTCAGCGAATTGAATGCGTGGAGCGTCAGCACGCGGGTTTGCAAAGGAGCATGCCGTGTGAAATCCTCAGGACGTTTCCACGGATCCAGTCCGGAACCTGATGATGGGTGCCTCGTTCACGTTCGGATCATTCACGCTGATGCCCGGCGAGCGGCTGCTGTTGCGTGATGGACAAAGATTGCGCATAGGCAGCCGTGCCCTGGACATACTTATTCACCTGGCATCACGGGCCGGCGAGATCATTCCCAAACATGAACTCGTCTCTCTGGTGTGGCAAAACACGTTTGTCGAGGAAAACAACCTTCGCGTCCATATCACCTCGCTACGCAGGATTCTCGGCGATGATGGTGATGCGCCGCAATATATCGCGAATGTCCCGGGCCGCGGCTATTGCTTTGTTGGAAGGGTCTCCGTCCAGGCATCGCAGGTCCCAGCCGAACCCAAGATGCCCGCCAGCGGCATATGGGGTGTACCCCGGCTTGCGATCAACGTCATCGGCAGGGACACCGTGCTTGCTCAACTGGTTCAACAGGTTCGGGAACAGCGGCTGCTTACCCTCGTTGGGCCTGGCGGCATTGGCAAGACAACGGTGGCGATCGCAGTGGCGGAGCGCCTTAGGGGGCGTTATCCCGGCGACGTTGCATTCGTCGATCTCGCGGGCGCATCCAATGGAGGGTTGCTCGCTGGATATGTCGCGACGGCGATCGGCTGCGCGCTGACGTCGTCCAACCCTGTTGCTGAGCTCGCCGGCCACTTAAGGGACCGGTCGATGTTGCTGGTCCTCGATTGCTGCGAAGGTCTGATCGACGAGGTTGCGGTACTCGCGGAGACGCTGATTGCCGAAACACGGCAACTCACCATCCTTGCCACCAGCCGGGAACCCCTTCGCGTCCTGAGCGAATGGGTCTTTCGTTTGCCGCCATTGGATTACCCAGGCCTTGAGGAGGGGCTGGATAAGACAACCGCGCTTGGATTTCCGGCCGTTCAGCTGTTCGAGGAGCGCGTGGCTGCGAGAATGGGAGGTTACGCGCTGAGCGACGCCGACGCGCCTTTGGTGTCGGAGATCTGCCGCAGGCTCGACGGCATTGTCCTTGCAATTGAATTGGCATCCGGACGCGTGGACACACTCGGCATTGCCGGCGTCGCCGAATCGTTGAGGAGCAGTTTCGACATTCTGACGCGCGGGCGGCGTACCGCGCTACCCCGGCATCAGACCCTTCGCGCGACGATGGACTGGAGCTTTTCGCTGCTCTCTCCAGTGCAGCAGTTTGTGCTCGCGCAGCTTTCCCTGTTCGTTCATGAATTCACGCTGGAAGCAGCGCGTGCCGTCGTTCCAGGCGATGACACCGTCGACGTGGAAGGCAGCCTCACAGACCTGGTCGCGAAATCGCTGGTGGTGGTCGATCGCAGCGTTCATCCCGCGCACTTTCGGCTCCTGGACATGACACGTGCCTATGCTGCCGAGAAGCTGATGGCGTCGGGATTGCGCGAAGACGGTGCACGGCGACACGCCGTCCACTACCTGAACGTTCTGGATCACGCCGCGCGGCAGTGGGAGGTCGAACATGAGGCTGGATGGCTTGATGCTTACCGTCGCGACATAGGCAATCTGCAGGCCGCCCTGGATTGGTGCTTTTCGCCTGGCGGCGACGCCGGAACGGGCGTCGCCATGACGGTCGCGGCGATCCCGCTTTGGTATCAACTGTCGCTGGTTGACGAGTGTCTGATGAGAGTCCAACAGGCACTGGATTGGCTCGCAGGCCAGCCCGAAGCGGACCAACCAAGCGTGATGCGATTGCACGCGGCACGTGGCTTTCCGCATATGCGGTCGATCTCAGGCCGCTCGGATGGTGCCGAAGCATGGACCCGGGCATTCGAGATCGCTCAAAGACTCGGGGATGTCGATTTCCAATTGCGTGCCCTTTGGGCGCTATGGGTTGATTACAACAATGGCGGCAAACCCCGCCTTGGGCTGGAGACGGCCGAAGCTTTTTGCGAACTATCGAAATCCTCGACCGACGACACGGACCGCCTGATTGGCGACAGACTGAAGGCCAGGTCATTGCATCTGCTCGGGGACCAGATCGGTGCGGAATATCATGTGCGGCGTATGCTGGCGGCCTATCAGCCGCCGGCAAATGGATCGCATCTCGCACGCTTCCAGTATGAGCAGCGCATCACCGCGCGCATCACATTGGCCCGCGTGCTGTGTCTGCGAGATCGGACTGAGGAAGCGCTGCGCGAAGTTGATGAAATGATCGAGGAGGCGCTTTCCCTGCGCCACAATCTTACGCTCTGCCACGCGCTTTCAGATGCGGCCTGTCCGGTGTCGCTGCTCGCCGGCGATCTGACGCGGGCAGGACGTTACATTGAAATGCTGCGTCGGCGCACAAGGGACAACGCGCTTGACGTTTGGCATGCCCATGCAGGCTGCTTCGAGGGCGACTTGATGATCCGCTCTGGCGACGCGACGACAGGTGTCGCGGTCGTCCGCGGGGCTCTCGCCCGGTTGGACCGCGCCGGGTTTTACCTTTGCCACTCGTTCTTCCAATCGGTCCTGGCATCGGGTCTGGCCCAACTTGGGCGCGACGCCGAGGCGATCGCATTGCTCGATGCGGCTCTGTCGCGCTGCAAGGAGAGCGGCGAAGCCTGGTATTGCGCTGAGGTGATGCGCCAGAAAGGCGAAATAGTAGCTCGGCGAGTTTCCGGTCTGGACGACGCCGGCTGTCTGTTCAAGGGCGCGTCGGCGGTGGCACGGGATCAAGGCGCAACCGCCTTCGAACGACGTTCGGCTGCTGCTTTGGTCGCGCTAAGCAGACCGCTAGCATCGGCTAACTCGCACTCCGGGTTCCCCTGAGCGGCTGTCGCTGCCAAGTCATGATAGGCCATTGTTCGTCAGTTAATCGTCACGAAGCCCGTCGCTGGAAGTTTAAGCGGGAATATCTACACTTCTGGCCGAGACCCGTCTCCTTTCAGTGCCGCGATCAACTCGTTCGTGGTGACGATAGCATGTGCGTAGGTAGGCCCGTTGATCTCGTGAGCGCTGTGCAGCGCTTCAGGGCTGGCCGCCGCTGTCGCGTCCCGGACCAGCGTCACGTGATATCCGAGTTCGGAAGCGAAGCGGCCGGTCGTCTCGATGCAGGTATTCGCGATGAGCCCGATCAAGATCACATGTGTAACTTTCCGCTGCTTGAGTAGCATGTCGAGATCTGTATTGGCGAAGCCACTTCCTCCCCAGTGCTCCTTGACGACGATCTCGCCGGGTTGTGGCGTGAAGTCAGGGTACCATTCGGCGCCCCAGCTACCTCTAGCGAAAACCTGCGCACGTGCGGAGCCAAGCTGATAGGGGGAGGGATGGTCCCAATTTTCCATGTCGCCCGGAACCCACTGGTGATGGGGTACAATAAATACTGCCAGTCCCGAGGCTCGAGCGGCCGATAGCGCGGCACGTAGGTTGTCGTGCAGGTGAACGGCCTGCGCGACGTCCTTCACGAGATGCCAAAGTTTTCCGTCTTCGGCGAGGAAATCATTATAGGGGTCAACGAAAAGCAACGCAGTACGTGTGGCGTCGTAGGAAAGTTCTGCTGGCGACATGGCTAGGACTCCTTCGGGTTTCAGTGGCGCTTTACTCGCTGAGGTTCATCTTCCCTCTGCAACCATGTTTGGGAAAGTTCGATAGTCGTTTGAGTGTGTCATGCCTTGGGAGATTCCCATCTGACCGCGAGTGGAGGGGTGCCGCCGTCTCGGGGACCGAGGGAGGTCGTCGGGGGTGAGACGGCGGCACTCGGATCCCGTGAAGCAGCCGGGGAGGGGGGACGACGGCTTCGCGGGATAGGCCGATCAAGGCTTGGCGGAAGCCTTGGCGGCGGTTTCGATCAGCTTGGCAGTCTCGTCAGCGTGCGCGATGAAGGACAGATGACCACCTGTCACCTTCTGCACGGTGGAGTGTGCGCGCGTGAACATCATCTCCTGCTGCGCGGGCGGGATCACGTGATCGGCATCGGCCGTCTGGTACCAACTCGGCTTCGTCCTCCAGGCCGCGACCTTTAGCTTCGTGCCGCCCGCACCTTTGAGGGAAATAGGCACCTGCGAATCGCGGAAGAATTCCGCATCGGCAGCGGGCAGACTGTCTGCAAACCCGGGCACGTATGCCGCTTCGTTGAAAAACACAAAGCCGTCTTTGGTCAAATCAAACGGTGGCGGGTTCTTGGGGTCTTGTGGAAGGAGGCCAAATACCGACTCACCCTTGTCCGGCATGAAGGCCTCGACATAGACGAGCCCGACGACTTTCTTGTTGTCACCTGCTTGGGTGATGACAGCGCCGCCATAGGAATGGCCGACGAGGATCGTTGGGCCATCCATACGGTTGACTACGCGGTCGGTGGCTGCGACGTCGTCGGCGAGGGACGTCAGCGGGTTTTGCACCATGCGGACGTTGTAGCCGTCCTTCTTGAGGATATCGTAGATCGCACGCCAGCCCGAACCATCGGCCCAGGCACCGTGGACGAGCACGATGTTCTTGACGCCGATCTCATCCGAAATAGCTGCAGTCGTGGTGAGCAGAGTTGCTGCAAGAACGGCAATGGTTGCCTTGGCCAGGTTCATCTTCATCTCCCATTGGTACGCCGGTTAGTCGGCATGGGAGAGTGATGCATCAGGGCTGCGCGGTAAGCGAGTTAATCGCTGTGAAGACTTGCTAATCCGCTGATGCACTGCAAACACAGGACGTTCTGAGCGCAATAGGGGAACTTGGTTCTTACCGGATCGGTCCGGCAGGATCCGGCCCAGTTGCTGTGCAGCTCAAGAGGTATAACTCGCAGGCAGGCGCAACGGCCTTAACGGCGTTCGGCCCCCGCTGGCCGCGCTAAGCAGGCCGCTAGCATCGTTTAGCATCGATTAACTCGCGCGCCGGGTTCCCCTGAGCGACTGTCTGCGCATCAACGAAGCGCACAGAGGAAGCGAGTGATGACGTCAAACCGCAATTCATCCTTTCGTCGAGCAGTGGTGGCCGGCGCTGCGCTGCTCACCGTCCTTTCCACCTCAGTGATGGCCAATCCGGCGACTGCGACCGAACAGAGCCAGGCCACTTCTTGCGGCGCCGCTTGCGTGGAGACGAAGACGCTGAACATCGACGGCGTCACCTACGCCTACCGCTCGCTCGGGACGCCTTCGGGGACGCCTCTGGTTTTGCTCAATCGCTTCCGCGGAACGATGGACGAGTGGGACCCGGCATTCCTTGATCGCGTCGCGGCGCGCCGGTACGTCGTCATCTTCGACAACGTCGGCGTTGCCCGCTCCAGCGGAGAAGCGTCTCCACACATGGCCGACTGGGCAAGGAATGCGGGCGTCTTTATCGACGGCCTTGGCTTCAAGCAAGTCGATCTGCTGGGCTTTTCATTCGGCGGCTTGGTCGCACAGGAACTTACGCTTCAGCGCCCCGGTCTGGTCCGCAGGCTGATTATTGCCGGCAGCGGTGCAGGCTACGTCCAAGGCGCAAACCTTAACCGCAAGGCAATCGAGGTCGCCACCAAGCCGACCAACACGGACGAGGACTTCCTTTACCTGTTCTTCAAGGACACCGAGACCAGCCAAGCCGCCGGACGTGCCCATCTTGCGCGGCTGCGGGAACGCAAGGACGCATTTGTCAGCTTGGTCAGTGAAAAGACCTGGAAGGCGATGCTCTCCGCTGGAGCCGATGTCGGCACGCCGGAAACATCGCTTCTCAACCGCGTCGGCGCGATCCGGCAGCCAGTGCTGATCGCCAATGGCAACGAAGACATCATGATACCGACGTTCCAATCCTACGCACTGGCGCAGGCGATCCCGAATGCGAGGCTGATCATCTATCCGGATTCGGGGCATGCCTTCCTTTTCCAGTATTCGCGCGAATTCGGCGACGAGGTCATTCGTTTTCTAAGCGAGGAGTCAAAACCATGAATGCTGCCCCGCATTGTTTCCAAGTCACCCTCCTTTTGGCGGGAAAGGAGATATCTCCATGACAAACTTGCATCCCACCCGCCGCCACATCCTTGCGGGCGGCATTGCCCTCGGCGCGGGCTCACTGCTTCCGGGATACGTCTTGCAAGCGCAATCCAACGATCAACCAAGAGGAAATCAGACCATGAGCTTTATCAAAACCACCGACGGCACCGAGATCTTCTACAAGGATTGGGGGTCCAAGGACGCGCAGACGATCGTCTTCCATCACGGCTGGCCGCTCAGTGCCGACGATTGGGACAATCAGATGCTGTTCTTCCTCCACAAGGGCTATCGGGTCATCGCGCATGACCGCCGCGGCCATGGTCGCTCAACCCAGACCGCCCACGGCAATGAAATGGATACCTACGCAGCCGATGTCGCCGAACTGACCGCCGCCCTCGACCTGAAGAACGCCATCCATGTCGGCCATTCCACCGGCGGCGGCGAGGTTGCACATTACGTCGCCCGAGCCAAATCCGGCCGCGTGGCGAAGGCGGTCCTGATCAGCGCTGTGCCGCCGATCATGGTCAAGTCCGAGAAGAACCCTGGCGGTCTGCCGGTAGAGGTGTTCGACGGTTTTCGTGCGGCGCTGGCCGCCAATCGCGCTCAATTCTACTATGACGTGCCTGCTGGTCCCTTCTATGGCTTCAACCGGCCTGGCGCCAAGGTTTCGCGAGGCATCGTCGATAATTGGTGGCGCCAGGGCATGATGGGCGGCGCCAAGGCCCACTACGACTGCATCAAGGCCTTCTCCGAAACCGATTTCACCGAAGACCTGAAGAAGATCGAACTTCCGGTCCTGGTGATGCACGGCGACGACGACCAGATCGTGCCTTATGCGGACGCAGCCCCGCTTTCGGCCAAGCTGCTGAAGAATGCCAAGCTGAAAACCTACGAAGGCTTGCCGCATGGAATGTGCACGACCCATCCCGACGTGATCAACAAGGACCTTCTCGCCTTCATCGAGGCGTAAGGCAACTGGAGGTTCAAACCATGACCTATGTAAGCGCACCTCCCGCACAGGAGGAATATCTTGAGCGCGAGAATGCTCCTCGCCTCTTCGTGAGAGCTTGGCATCCCTTGGGGACGCCAACCGCCGTCGTGGTGATCTGCCACGGATTGAACTCGCATAGCGGCCAGTATTTCTGGACGGCCGGGCAGTTGATCGCCAAGGGCTACGCTGTCTATGCCCTTGATCTTCGTGGGCGGGGAAGGTCCGACGGCGAACGCTTCTTTGTCGAGAGCATGGCGGATTATGTCGACGATGTATCGGCATTGGTTCAGTTCGCGAAACGGCGCGAGCCTGGACTGCCTGTCTTTCTGTTGGGACATAGCGTGGGTGGGGTGATCTCGGCAACCTATGCGCTCGATCACCAGACGGAACTCACGGGCTTCATCTGCGAGAGTTTCGCTTTCCGGGTTTACGCGCCCGACCTCGTTCTCGCCGCGCTCAAGGGGCTCAGCCACATCGCGCCACACCTTCACGTGTTCAGCCTGAACAATGTGGATTTTTCACGCGATGAATCGATCGTCGCTGCGATGAACACCGATCCGCTCATCGAGAAGGAAAGCCAGCCCACGAGCACCGCGGCCGCGCTTGCTCGCGCCGACGAGCGGCTGACCGATGAAGCGGGCTCGATCCGGCTGCCGATCCTTGTCATGCATGGCACTGCCGACAAGGCGACCAAGCCGGCGGGTAGCCAATTGTTCTTCGACACTGTCGGCTCGCCAGACAAGACCATGAAGCTCTATCCTGGCTATTTCCACGACCTTCTCAATGATCTTGGCCGTGACGCCGTGATCGAGGACGTGCTGGGGTGGATTGGCGCGCGCGTGAGTTGGCCCCGGATCGCGGCTGCGGCCGGATGAACGGTGGTCCAGTCGCAGTGGAACCAATCGGTACGCTGCCGGAAGCCGCCATTCGTATCGCGGTCATGGTGAGCCCGACGATAGGAGGAAGCGGCGAATTCGAGCAGTTTCTGAGCGTCTACTACGCGCTTCAGGACGCCGGCGCGGAAGCCGTCATCGCCTCGGCTTCCGGCGGCTATTCATGGCCGACGACGCCAAAGAGAGCAGGTGAGGGGGATGGCAACCTCGAGGCACGGTTCCGCGGAGATCGCAAAGCTCGCGATGACCTCGCAAACACCCTCCAGTTCCGCCAGATATTCGTTGAGGATTTTCATGGCGGCCTTTGCATCGGCGATCCTGGCGCAATCTGGCGCGATGCAGATGTGGATTCTGCTGCTGCGCTCATCGCGCGGTTCCTGCAGGTCGGCAGACCGGTTGCCGTCCTGCGCAGAGCTCTTGAGATCGAACCGGAAGGCGCAGCCGCCGGCCTTCTTATCATCGGCGACAATGGATGGTCGCACGCGGTTCAAGCGCTGATGGCTGCGGCTCGCAAGAATACGAGAACGCTTTCTTGATACCTGACAAAGGAGCTGGCCAAGGTATCGATCGCCGGTCGCGACGGCGTGCCCGCAACGCCCTCGCGAAATCAGACAAAGAACCGTTCAATTCGACAAGACGCGGGCGCGCATGTTTCGCACCCTGTCGCAACATGGCGCCTTCCATCGAGATGGGTGGTCGGCCTTCTCTTCACGGCACCGGGTAAGCGGATGAAAGTCTATTTGTTATCCCTCGGCGCAGGCCTGCTCGTCGGCGTCATTTACAGTCTCATCAACGTTCGTTCGCCGGCGCCGCCGGTCGTGGCGCTCGTGGGCCTCCTGGGCATTTTGATCGGTGAGCAATTGCCGCCGCTGGTGCGGAGTCTGTGGGCCAAGGAGCCCGCGCTGCAATCCTGGCAAAATCAGGTCCGGCCGCATGTCTTCGGTCACCTGCCGCGCGGCAAGCAGGCTCAAGACGAGACGAAAGAAAGGGAGAGCGCATAATGCCGACGCGTCGCGCCGTCCTGGGCGGGCTCGTTCTCCCCGGTCTCGCCCTGTCCGCCTTTGCTCAAGGCCAATCCCAACAATCCGGAGACAAGTCGGTGACAGCAGACCTTATCCTGCACAGCGGCAAAATAACCACGCTCGACCGGACCAAGCCGTCGGCTAGCGCCGTCGCGATCAAGGATGGCGTGTTCCTCGCGGTTGGCAACGAGGCCGACGTGATGGCGCATGCCGGCCAGCAGACGAAATTTATCGACCTCAAGGGACGCCGCGCGCTTCCGGGGCTGATCGACAACCATCTGCATATCATCCGCGGCGGATTGAACTTCAACATGGAGCTGCGCTGGGACGGCGTGCGTTCGCTGGCGGACGCCATGAACATGCTCAAGCGTCAGGTCGCGGTGACGCCGCCGCCGCAATGGGTGCGCGTCGTCGGCGGCTTCACCGAGCATCAGTTCGCCGAGAAGCGCCTGCCGACGATCGAGGAACTCAATGCCGTCGCGCCAGACACTCCGGTCTTCATTCTGCACCTCTACGACCGCGCTCTGCTGAACGGAGCGGCACTGCGTGCAGTCGGCTATGGCAAGGACACGCCCAACCCGCCAGGCGGCGAGATCACGCGCGACGCCAACGGCAATCCGACCGGGCTGCTGCTCGCCAAGCCCAATGCCGGCATCCTCTATTCGACGCTCGCCAACGGTCCCAAGCTGCCCTTCGATTACCAGCTCAATTCGACGCGTCATTTCATGCGCGAGCTCAACCGGCTTGGCGTGACGGGGGCGATCGATGCCGGCGGCGGCTTCCAGAACTATCCGGATGACTACGCTGTCATCCAGAAGCTCGCCGATGACGGCCAGTTGACCATCCGCCTCGCCTACAACCTGTTCACGCAGAAGCCGAAGCAGGAGAAGGAAGACTTCCTCAACTGGACCAGGACCTCCAAGTACAAGCAGGGAACGGATTATTTCCGCCATAACGGCGCCGGTGAGATGCTTGTCTTTTCGGCCGCCGATTTCGAGGATTTCCGTGAGCCGCGTCCCGACATGCCTCCCGAGATGGAAGGCGACCTCGAGGGCGTCGTGCGCATCCTGGCCGAGAACCGCTGGCCCTGGCGCCTGCACGCAACCTATGACGAGACGATCTCGCGGGCGCTCGACGTCTTCGAGAAGGTCGACCAGGACGTTCCCCTCAAGGGGCTGAACTGGTTCTTCGACCATGCCGAGACGATCTCGGAGCGCTCGATCGATCGCATCGCAGCACTTGGCAGCGGCGTCGCGGTGCAGCATCGGATGGCCTATCAGGGCGAGTATTTCGTCGAGCGCTACGGCCCCGGCGCGGCCGAGGCCACCCCGCCGGTGGCACGCATGCTGGAAAAGGGGGTGAAGACCTCGGCCGGCACCGACGCCACCCGCGTCGCCTCCTACAACCCCTGGGTCTCGCTGTCCTGGCTGGTCACCGGCCGCACCGTCGGCGGCATGCGCATGACCCCACAGCGCAACTGCCTCGATCGCGAGACAGCGCTGCGGATGATGACCGAAAAGGTCACCTGGTTTTCCAATGAGGAGGGAAAGAAGGGCCAGGTCGCCGTTGGCCAGTTCGCCGACCTGATCGTGCCCGACCGCGATTTCTTCTCGTGTCCGGAGGACGAGATCTCGCACATCAGCGCCGATCTGACGCTGGTTGGCGGCAGGATCGTCTATGGCGCCGGGGACTTCGCAAGTCTGGACCAGAGCGCACCCCCTCCGGCGATGCCCGACTGGTCGCCGGTCCGGACCTTCAAGGGCTATGCGGCCTGGGGTGAGCCCGAGGGTGCCGGCAAGAACTCGTTGCGGCGAACGGCCATGACCAGTTGCGGCTGCGCGAGCAGCTGCGGCGTCCATGGTCACGACCATGCCGGGGCGTGGTCGAGCCGCCTGCCGGTCTCCGACCTCAAGAGTTTCTGGGGCGCGCTCGGCTGCGCCTGCTGGGCGGTATGATGCGTGACATAGCCCTGCTGGCGGGCCGCTTTCTGCTCGTCGTGCTGTTCGTCGTCAGCGGCCTCGGCAAATGGAGCAATCTCGCTGGCACGGCCGAAACGATCGCCGCCAAGGGCTTTCCCGCGCCATTCGCATTCGCGATTTTGGCGGCCGCCGCCGAGGTGTTGGGAGCCCTGGCGATCATTCTCGGCGTCCTGCCACGCCTTGCGGCAGTCGGACTGGCCGCCTACGCGCTGGTGACGGCCTTCGTCTTCCACGCCTTCTGGGGAATGCCCGACCCGGGCGCCGCGGAGATGCAGTCTATCCACTTCCTGAAAAACCTCGGCCTGGCCGGCGGTTTTCTTGTGCTTGCCGGCGCCGGAGCGGGCTGCTTCGCCTTGATACGAAACGAGAGACCATGATGACGATATCGGATTCCGCGACCGTGCCCGCGAGGCAGGCTCCAGCACTGCGGTGGGTTGCGATGCTCCTGCTCTGCGGCGCCTACATCCAGGGGCCGGTGACCAAGATTCTCGATTTCAGCGGCGCCATCGCCGAGATGAACCATTTCGGCCTCTCGCCCGCGCCTGTCTTCGCCGTTCTGGTGATCGTCTTCGAACTCACGGCGAGCGCGATGATCCTGGTCGGCCGCTGGCGTTGGCTCGCCGCACTCTGCCTCGCCGGCTTTACGCTGGTCGCCACGTTCATCGCCCTGCGTTTCTGGGAGCTGCCGGCCGGACAGGACCGGATGATGGCGACCAACGCCTTCTTCGAACATCTCGGCCTGATTGGCGGCTTCCTCCTGGTCGCTCTCGATGACTTCGCGCGGCCGAAGGGAGCCGACAATTGAGCGGGGAGCATCCAAGGCCCGCCGTATCCAGCTTCGTGCCGTTGCGGCAGAAGGTCTTCGCCGTTCTGTGGGCGGCGACGATCATCGGCAATGTGGGCAGCTTCATGCGCGATGTCGCCAGCGCGTGGCTCGTCACTGATCTCTCCGGCGCCCCGGCCGCGGTCGCGATGGTGCAAGCGGCGGCAACGCTGCCGGTCTTTCTCCTTGCGATCCCTGCTGGTGTACTCTCCGACATTCTCGATCGCCGGAAGTTCCTGATCGCCGTCCAGCTTATGCTCGGGCTGGTGAGCCTGTCGCTGATGTCGTTGTCGCTGAGTGGACTTCTCAGCGTGAGTTCATTGGTGGCATTGACCTTTCTCGGTGGCGTCGGCGCCGCCCTGATGGCGCCCACCTGGCAGGCGATCGTACCCGAGCTTGTCGCCAAGGGCGATCTCAAGAGCGCGGTCGCACTGAACTCGCTCGGCATCAACATTGCGCGTGCGATCGGCCCCGCTTTAGGTGGCCTGATCCTGGCGGCATTCGGAGCCGGCGTCACCTATGGCGCCGACGTGGCGAGCTATATCGTCGTCGTCGGCGCGCTGATCTGGTGGCGGCGAGCGCCTGATACCGACGATGCGTTGAGCGAGCGCTTTGGCGGCGCCTTCCGTGCCGGACTTCGCTATGCGAGGGCCAGCCGCGAGTTGCACCTGGTGCTGCTGCGCGCCGCGATCTTCTTCGCCTGCGCAAGCGCCGTCTGGGCGCTGCTGCCGCTCGTCGCGCGCAACCTGCTCGGCGGCGGCGCCAGCTTTTATGGTGTGCTGTTGGGTGCGGTCGGAGCCGGCGCCATCATGGGCGCGATCGTACTGCCGCGCTTGCGGAGCACCTTGGACGCCGACACGCTGCTGCTTTTGTCGGCAATCATGACAGCGGCTGTGATGGCGGCGCTCTCCTTCGGCCCGCCGCAATGGCTCGCGGTCGTAATCCTGCTCCTGCTCGGCATGGCCTGGATCGTCGCCCTTACAACACTCAACGGTGTCGCCCAGGCGATCCTGCCGAACTGGGTGCGCGGGCGCGCACTGGCGGTCTACCTGACTGCCTTCAATGGTGCGATGACCGTCGGCAGTCTCGGCTGGGGTGCAGTCGCGGAAGCCGCTGGCATCCAGGGCACGCTGCAGATCGGGGCGGCCATACTGTTCGTTGCAGGCCTGATAATGCACCGCATCAAACTGCCGATAGGCGAGGCCGATCTTGCTCCCTCCAACCACTGGCCCGAACCACTCGTCGCTGCTCCGGTCGAGAATGACCGCGGGCCGGTCCTGATCCTGATCGAGTATCGTGTTCCGAAGACCGAGCGCGAAGCGTTCTTGCGAATGGTTCGCGCGCTCTCCGCCGAACGGCGGCGTGATGGGGCTTATGGCTGGGGCATCACCGAGGATTCGGCCGACCCGGAAAAGCTGGTCGAGTGGTTTGTGGTGTCGTCGTGGGCGGAGCATTTACGCCAGCATCGCCGTGTATCGAAAGCCGATGCCGATCTGCAGAGCGAAGTCGCGCGCTTCCATGTCGGACCGGATGGACCAGTCGTGCGGCATTTCATCCATCTGGATTCGCCTCCTCGCACCGCTGCTTCCGGTAAAGGGGTGAAGGCATGACGCGAGCGGGTCCGATCGCGCTGGTATGGCTGTTGCTGACCTCGGGCGGTGTCGTCACGGCGCAGGCGGACGATCATGACAAACTGGCGGCGAAAAATCCTTTCGATGCCCTCAAGGACATTCCCTTATCGCCTGATGGCCAGGTCACCCTCTCGCTCGGAGGGCAGTTGCGCATCCGGTCTGAGTTCTCGCGCAATCCTGTGTTCGGGCTGGCGGCGCCCGAGCGCAACGACGGCCTGCTGATGCGTACCTACCTTTCGGCCGACTTGCGTATCGGCCAATTCCTGAAGACCTATGTCGAGCTTGTCAGCGGGCAGGCGCCGGTCTGGAACGGAACGCCCCCGCCAACGCAACTCGACCGGCTGGACCTGTTGCAGGGTTATGGCGAACTCATGCTCCCGACCGATCTCGGCGGCATCATGATCCGCGGCGGAAGGCAGGAGATGAGCTACGGCTCATCGAGGCTGGTCTCTGTGCGCGAAAGTCCGAATGTCCGCCGCTCCTTCGACGGCGTGCGAGCCGCCTGGATCGCTTCGTCGAATGCGCGCATCGACGCGTTCGTTACGCGGCCCGTGCTGCCGCAGGACGGTATCTTCGACGACAAGTCCGACCCTGGTCAGACATTCTGGGGCGTCTACGGCACGGGTCAGGTTCCGGATTTGCCGGCTCTCAAGATCGATCTCTATTATCTCGGCCTGGATCGCCAAAATGCCCGCTTCGCGCAGGGCACGGCCGACGAGCGCCGTCACACCGTGGGCGCCCGGTTCTTCGGCGAGGCGGGCAATTTCGACTGGAATGTCGAGGCCGCCTATCAGTTTGGTCAATTCGGACACGACAAGATACAGGCATGGACCGTTTCGGCCAATCTCGGCTACACCTTCGTAAACATGCCCTTCTCGCCACGGCTCGGCCTCAACGCCGACGCGATCAGCGGCGACGGCAATCTGGAAGACGGCACGCTAGGCACCTTCTACCCGCTCTTCCCGAAGCTGCCCTACTTCTCGGAAGCGAACCTGGTGGCCCCCGCCAACCTCCTCGATATCCAGCCGAACGTCACTCTGACCCTGCTACCGGAAGTCAAGCTCACCTTCGGCTGGAACCCGCTCTGGAAGCAGGCGGAGGAAGACGCGTTTTATGGGCCGGCCATCACGCCCGTCGCCGGGACGACCGGGGGCACCGGCCGTTACATCGGCCAGCAGTTCTCGACCACTCTGGAATGGGAGGTAACCGATCATCTGACGCTGGGAGGCACGTATGTGAACTATGTTCCGGGTGAGCGTATCCGCGAGGCTGGCGGCACGTCCGGGTCGTTCGCCGCCGGCTGGGCGACCGTATCGTTCTAGTCGGAGGCACAACATGATTTTCCCCGCTCATCGGCATTCAGCCAATCGGATGTGCAGGCTCGCAAGTCATGCAGCCGAGCGCACCCTGTCATAAGGAGAGCATTCGCGTGACCGATCAGCAGAAAGGCGGTGTTGGATCCCGCACGGATCAGATGTTCCCCGTTCTTGCACAAATCCAGGTCGAAGCGGCGCGCCGTTTCGCGAGCGGTCCACCGCAACATTTTTCGGCGGGCGAGATGATCTTCGCCACGGGTGACCGGGATGTGCCGGTCTGGCTTGTGCTTGACGGCTCGATCGATGTCTTGCGGCGGGACGGCCTTGATGAAGAAGCGCCTATAACCACCCATGGTGAAGGGCAATTCACCGGAGAAGTCAGTCAAATTGACGGCCGCGCGACCATCGCCTCGGCTCGAGCCGGCCAAGATGGCGCGATCCTGCTTCCGTTCGATCCAGCGCATTTGCGGGCGCTGATGATCGGATCGGCGGAAGTCGGTGAGATCGTCATGCGCGCGCTTATTCTACGCCGTGTCGGGCTGATCGAGCAGGGCGGTTCGGGCACGATTCTCATTGGCGGGCCAGGCGATGCACATGTTCTGCGCCTCCAGGGCTTCCTGACCCGAAACGGCTATCCCAACCTCGTCATGGATCCCAAGGTCGATGGCGAGGGCCGCAGCTTCGTTGAGCGCATGGCGCTTCTGCCGATCGAACTGCCGCTGGTCGTCTGCCCCAACGGCACGTTGTTGAAGCGGCCCGATGAGGCGGAGTTGGCTGCCTGTCTCGGCATCGTTCCCAAAATAGATCCGCACAACATCTACGATATTGCCATCGTCGGCGCAGGCCCAGCTGGGCTGGCCGCAGCGGTCTATGGTGCTTCGGAAGGCCTCTCGACGATCGTTCTCGACGAGCGCGCCATGGGCGGCCAGGCCGGCGCGTCGGCGCGGATCGAGAATTATCTCGGGTTTCCCACGGGCATATCGGGACAAGCGCTTGCCGGCCGCGCATTCAACCAGGCCCTCAAATTCGGGGCGGAGGTGGCCATTCCCGTGAGCGTGGAGCGGCTGGAACGTATCGGTGACCGGCTTGCGCTCAATCTTTCGGACGGTACGACGATTGCCTCGCGCACCGTCGTGATCGCCTCGGGCGCAACCTACCAGCGCCCGGACATTCCTGGTCTGTCTCGTTTCGAGGGGGCAGGGGTATCCTACTGGGCGTCCCCGGTCGAGGCTCGCTTGTGTACGGGCAAGGTCGTTGCTCTTGTCGGCGGCGGCAACTCGGCAGGCCAGGCGATCGTGTTTCTGGCGCCACATGTGGAGCGCCTTCACGTGTTCGTCCGGCGGGACCTGTCGGAGACGATGTCTCGCTACCTTATCGACCGTATCTCGGCGCTTTCCAACGTGGAAGTTCACGTCGGCATGGACCTCGTCGAACTCGACCGCGACGGCGACACCCTTGCCAATGCCGTCGTTCGCGACCGGACCAGTGGCGTGTCTTCGCGGTACGATATCACTCACCTGTTTCTGTTCATCGGCGCGACACCTCACACAAGCTGGCTCGGCGGCTCGGTTACGATGGACGGAAAGGGCTTCATCCTGACTGGCGGAGCGACAGCGTCGCTCGAGACCAGCATACCGGGAGTCTTTGCGATCGGCGATGTTCGCGCCGGTTCGACCAAGCGGGTCGCAGCCGCGGTCGGCGATGGAGCCGCGGCGGTCGCCCAGATTCACAGTTACCTCAGCAGATCAGCAAAGGAGGCGCCATGAACGGCCGATGAGGCGCCAGGCCGACGGCACCTCCTTCGCCCTGGCTGGGTGACCGTCTTATTTTCTCATTCGGTGCAAACAAACTTTGCACAAATCGACAATCCGCGATGCGGATATGCAAGCCGAGGACCGTATCCCCACCGACAATGCTGGCGGCCCGGATCAATGCCGGACAAGCATCCCAGCGCTTCTGATCAGAGTACTTCATTCGGAGAGAAAACCATGTCGAAATACCTGGAAGTCCTGACGCCTCAAAACAGCCAGCTCATCATCATCGACCAGCAGCCTCAGATGGCGTTCAGCGTGCAGTCGATCGACCGGCAGACGCTGAAGAACAATGTCGTCGGCCTGGCGAAAGCCGCGAAGGTGTTCAATATCCCGACGACGATTACCACGGTCGAGACCGAGAGCTTCTCTGGTTATGTGTTCCCTGAACTCATGGCCGTGTATCCCGAGCACAAGATCCTGGAGCGAAGTTCAATGAACTCCTGGGATGATCAGAACGTCCGCGACGCGCTGGCCGCGAACGGGCGCAAGAAGGTCGTCGTGGCGGGTCTGTGGATCGAAGTCTGCAACCTGACCTTCGCGCTTGGCGCGATGCTCGAGGGTGATTACGAGATTTACATGGTTGCCGATGCTTCCGGCGGCACTTCGCAGGACGCTCACAAATACGCCATGGACCGCCTGGTCCAGGCCGGCGCTGTTCCGGTGACCTGGCTGCAGGTACTGCTGGAGTGGCAGCGCGACTGGGCGCGCCGCGAAACCTACGAAGCCGTGTCAGCGGTCATAAAGGAGCATTGCGGCGCCTACGGCATGGGCGTCGATTACGCCGTCACCATGGTTCACAAGGGCCCCGAACGTGTCGCCCACGGCGAGCGCATCGGGCCGAACCCGGCTAAAGTTTCCTCCTGAGCCGTACCGCCGTTGCGAGCGCGTCCGACGCGCTCGCAACGGCAACGAACGTCAGCGCGCTGTGTGGCCAACCGGCGACCGCGCGCGATCCATGCGGATCGGCAGCCCGAAGGAATCTTGGTCATGATAAAGTCTCTTCTCGATGGCGGTAACTGCGCACTCGTCTTTGTCGATCAGCAGGCTGGGCTGGCCTTCGGCGTCGGCTCCGGCGATCGCCAGAAGCTGCTCAACAACGCGGTGGCGCTCGCCAAGACGGCGAAAGTGTTCGCACTGCCGATCGTCGCCTCGACCTCGGCCACCAAGGTTTACAGCGGCCCGATGATGCCGGCGCTGCAGCGGGCTATCCCGGACGTCGTGCCGATCGACCGGCGCAGCATGAACGCCTGGGAGGACGAGGCGGTTCGCAAGGCCATCGTTGCGACAGGCCGCAAGCGGCTGCTGATCTCGGGCCTGCTGACCGAGGCCTGTGTCAGCTTTACCGCGTTGTCCGCCGCCGAAGAGGGCTATGAGGTCTACGTCGTTGGCGACGCCTGTGGAGGGCTCACACCCGAGAGTCACGAGTTTGCGCTGCAGCGCATGCAGTCGGCCGGCATCCGGACGACCAGCTGGATTCAGGTGTTGCTGGAACTGCAGCGCGACTGGACACGCCACGAGACCTATGACGGTGCGCGTGCAATCGTCGAGGAGTTTGGAGGCGGCTACGGCATTGGGCTGGCCTATGCTCGCGACATGATCAAGCCGGCCTGACAGCGAACGCGGCTTCGCCCGAGGTGAGGGGGCTTGACGTTGCCTCGGCGGAGGACGGCGCCGGTTCAGATCGACTTTCCTATTGCCGAGAAGCAACCGTGCAGGCACCGGCGGTGCAAGCACTGCCCCGTTCGGCGGCGCGGCGGAGCGCCGCTTCGAAGATTTCGACTGGTTGTGCGCCAGAAACGATCTCACCATCGATGTCGAAGCTGGGAACGCTGCGTACGCCGCGATTTTGGACGCTGAGTTCCAGGTCGCGGACGGCTTCGGTACCACCGCCTCCCGCCAGGAATGCGGCTGCCTGTGCACGATCTATGCCATTTTCAGCGGCTATGTCGGCCAGCACGCCGGCATTGCCGATATCGCGGCCATGCTCGAAATAGGCGGAGAAGATCCGGTTGGCCATTGATGTCGCGCTGCCTTGCTCTTGAGCCCACTGCATCAGGCGATGGGCGAATAGGGTGTTGGGAGTCCTTTCGATGGCGGGATAGTCGAACGCCACACCATCGCCTTTCGCGGCCTCGATCGTGTGTGCATCGAGCAACCGGCTGCGTTCCCAACTGCCAAATTTGAGCGAGCGGTAGGTTTTCCTGTCCATGCCTTCAGGACGCATGTCGGAATTGAGCTCGAACGGCAGCCATTTCAACTCGACGTCCATTCCGTCAGGGAGACTGTCGATAGCCTTGCTCAGGCGGCGCTCGCCGATCAAACACCAGGGGCAGATGAAGTCGGACGTGATGGTAACGGTTATGGTCATGATTGGGCTCCTTTCGGAACCAATTTGTCTCATGAAGGATCCGATGATAATTGACCATCATTCGAGATGTTCATTGCGCAGCACGCAACGGTGATCGATGGACAAGTTTGCCGCGCTGAGCGCGTTCGTGGCTGTGGTCGACCATGGCGGCTTCGCGCCCGCCGCTCGCCGCATGGGCCTCGCACCTTCCTCGTTGACAAGGCAAATCAATGCGCTCGAGGAAGCCCTCGGCACTTTGCTGATGAACCGATCGACGCGCAGCGTCACGCTGACGGATGCCGGAGCGCGCTATCTCGAGGATGCCCGTCGAATTCTCGACGATATGGAGAACGCCGATCGCGCCATCAGTGAAAAGGGCGGGCCGCCCAGCGGATTGTTGCGCATATCCATGCCGGTTGCCTTCGGCCGGCTGCATGTCGGGCCCGCTCTTCCGCTCTTTCTCAGGCGCTTCCCCGAGATGCGGCTCGATATCTCGCTTTCGGATGCGGTCGTGAACCTGGTCGACGAACGGATCGACATCGCCATCCGCCTCGGCGCACTGACCTCCTCGAGCTTGATCTCCCGCAAGCTGGCCCCGCACAGGCGGGTGATCTGCGCAAGTCCGGACTACATTGCGGAACGTGGCGCGCCGGCATCTCCTGGCGATCTTTCACGGTACAATTGTCTGCTGTTCGACTATCTCACGGGCGACACCACTTGGACCCTGGCCAAGGATGGAGCGCGCGAACGGGTTTCCGTTTCGGGAAACCTGCGCGCCAGCGGCTCGGAGCTTTTGCGGGAAGCGGCGATCGGCGGTGCCGGGCTGATCATGATGCCGACATGGCTGGTCGGCCCCGACCTTTCCGAGGGTCGGCTGGTGCCGGTTCTGGAAGAGTGGTCCGTCAGCCCTGGTTCGGCGGAAGGCGCCATCTGGGCTCTCTATCTCTCCAGCCGGCGCGGATCGCGCAAGGTCGGCTGCTTCCTGGATTTCCTGGTGGACCATTTCGGATCGCCGCCCTACTGGGATGCGGCGACGGGTGGCTGAGCCCTGCTGCGTAGTCGCGCGTTTTTCTTGTCTCTTGATCGTGCGATCTTTGCGCTCAGCGCAAAGAAGACCGCAAACATCGCTTGATTATCGCTTCGTTCCTGGGCGTCCATATTGATGTCATCAAGCAAGCAGGTGACATATGCGGGACGCTTTCTCACAGACGACGAACTCCGCTACCAAAGCGCGCCGCGCTATCGTCATCGGCGGTTCGCTCGGCGGCCTGTTCGCCGGCAACATACTGCGCAGCGTCGGTTGGGAGGTTGATGTCTTCGAGCGCTCCGCGGGCGATCTCGACAGCCGGGGTGGCGGCATCGTGCTCCAGCCGGACGTTGTGGAAGTATTCCGTCGTTCTCATGCCACGATCGACAAATCCGTCCTCGGTGTCCAGTCGCGATACCGGACCGTCTTCCGACCGGACGGCTCGATCGAGTCAAAGCACATCGCGCCACAGACGCAGACCTCCTGGTCGCTGATCTACACAACGCTGAAGGCCGCCTTCGGCGAAGAGCACTATCATCGGGCCAAAACCCTGCTGCGCGTCGAACAGCATGAAGCCGCAGGGAGCGTGACCGCGATTTTTGACGACGGCACCCGGGAAATCGGCGATCTGCTGATCGGCGCGGATGGCGGCAATTCCACGGTGCGACGCCAATATTGGCCGCACTTGCAGCCGCGCTACGCCGGATACATCGCCTGGCGTGGTCTGTTGGCGGAGGACCGTATGCCGCCGTCCTCTCGCGACACGCTGCATGGGGATTTCGGTTTCGCCAACAACAAGGGCTCTCACATTCTCGGCTATCTTGTACCGGGTGCCGACAACGACGTCCGTCCCGGCCACCGGATCTACAATTGGGTCTGGTACCGCGTCGCCGATGAAAAGATGCTGGCCGAGGTGATGACCGACCGCGACGGAAAATCCCGTGGCTATGCGATCCCGGAGGGCCTCTTGGCGGATCGCTGGGTGGATCATGTTCACCGAGAGGCTCGGGATCTTCTGCCGCCCGGGTTTCGCGATGTCGTGCAGGCGACGCCACAACCCTTCGCGCAGGGAATCCGCGATCTCGCCTCGGATCGGATGGTGTCAGGACGCGCGGTCATCCTTGGCGATGCTGCCTCGATCCCACGTCCACATACGGCCGCCAGCACGTTAAAGGCCGCCGCCAATGCCATTGCGCTTGCCGATGAACTCGTCGCGTCCCCGGAAGACATCGACGCAGCGCTCGCGCGGTGGGAAGTGCCACAGGTGATGTACGGCAAATACCTTGAAAAGCAGGGCGTCGAGACGGGGAACTATCTTCTCTTCCACAACCGTCCAAGGCAGGCCACCGGTTAGATCGCACCATGGTCGCCGCATCGTCGGCGCCTTGCCGGCCCCAACAAACACGACACACTTGCAATTGTCGCACGATTGTTTATCGTGACATATATATTTTACGGCTGGGTGCAACAGGGGTTCAGGTATGGATGGATCGGTTGGAATGCACGGCTTGTTGTCCAGCGGTTAGCAGGTCCAGGGATGCTCTCGCTCGAACAGCACATTTGTTTCGCGGTCTATTCGACCGCCCATATGTTCAATCGCTTGTACCGGCCCATGCTCGAGGAGCTTGGGCTGACCTATCCACAATATCTGACGCTCGTGGTTTTAAGCCAGGAGGGAGCTCGATCCGTCGGCTCGATCGGAGACCGATTGAAGTTGGAGTCGAGCACGCTGACGCCGATGTTGAAGCGCCTCGAAAAGTCCGGCCTGATCATCCGTCGACGGGATACGAGAGATGAACGCATCGTGCATATCGGTCTTTCACCGGCAGGTCGAAAAATTCTGGAGAAAATCCCGCCGATCAATGTCGCCATTGCCGACGCGATCGGCGAGACGGATGAAGGCCGGGAGGAAATCCGACGCGCGCTCGTCGCCATCCGTGATCGACTGGAAGCGGCCATTGGTTGAATTGCTCTGCTCGCTGCGAACTCGGGCTCAGGCTTTTAAAATGGTGTCTCGGCATCAGGATGATTTGAACTTTTTCGGTATGTCCACAGGCGGTTTGTCATGCTCATGAAATCGTCGACGACGAGTGAAAAAATAGGCTTCTTCGGCCCGCGCGTTTCCGAGCATTTCGGGATGCCCGGAAGATCGATCATCGAGTTTCAACTCGACGGAGAGTTGGGACTGGCGGCGACCCATTTGTCCTGCGAGCGCCGTTTCAGGGACCGGACCGGTCCGGCCCCCTGCGAGAATGCGTTCTCGATCCTGCATCAGCTCGACGAATTGGAATGCCGTTCCTGCTGGGTTGGCGGCCATCGTCACAGTTCGGGCCGGGTGGAGGCCAAAGAGGTCGACGTGCTCGATCTGCGCGATACTCCGCAATGGCAATTTCGAGGGCGCTTCGAGGCATTGCAATTCTACATTCCGTTCCGAGCACTTTCGGCGTTCGCCGACCAATATGGTGGGCGACCCATCTCGACCTTGCATTGGGAGGCCGGAGTTCCCGACAGGATTCTGGGAGGATTGTCGGACGCGCTCATCCAGGCCGCTGCCGTGGTCGGCTCCAACCAACTGCTGATTGATCAGCTTGCAATCAGTCTTCTGACCCATTTTGCGGGAGCTTATGGCGGGCTCGATACCGCTGCCGGTCAGCCTGGCCGTCTGGCGGCGTGGCAAGAGCGCCGAGCCAAGGAAATCATGACGATGCGCCTGGCTTCCGCTCTGACGATCACGCAGGTGGCGAGCGAATGCCGACTGACGCCAAGCCACTTCGCGCGTGCATTCCGTCGGAGCATGGGCGTGGCACCGCACCGATACTTGACCCAGTTGCGTATCGGCGAAGCAAAGAAACACCTCGCCGCGCAGCATTCCTCGCTTTCAGACATTGCCCTGATTTGCGGCTTCGGTGATCAAAGCCACTTCACGCGCGTATTCCGACAATTCACCGGCGTAAGTCCCGGTGCATGGCGTCGACAAGTTGGGAACAACCCGTAGCGGCGCCGGCGGCCACGCGGTCATTGCCGGCAAGCGCAATCTTTCTTCCGCACAAATTTACTGCCGCTCGCGGCCCCACACCTTTGCGTGTGGGCAGCGGGCGACACATGCGCTATTGGCAACGACGCCTAGCAATCGCCGAACTTCCAGCGCTCCAATACCATCGCGGTAGAATTGGCCGATGCTCACACCAACGAGGCCATGGAGTAAGTGCATGAGACAACTGGCTTTGGACCGAATTGCCAGCCATCTTAAGATCTGAGACCGAGGCGCCGCCACGTGCAGGGGACGTCAAGTATGATTGGGCGCGGCTTGCACCATGTCACGGTGATTGCGACGGATGCGGCCCGCAACCTTGATTTCTATTCAAGATTTATCGGCATGCGTTTGGAGAAACGGACCGTAACTCATGAGGATCCGGGCGCCTATCACCTCATCTATGGGCGAGGCGACGGTGCGCCTGGAGGTCATCTGTCCTTCTTTTCCTGGGCCAGCGCGACAGCTGCTGCGAAGCAATCCATGGATGCTGAACTCATTTTGCTCGGAGTTGCTCCCGACGCGCTCGATTGGTGGGAAAGTCGTCTTACACGCTGCGCCATACCCTACAGGCGCGAACATCTGCCCTTATGCGGGACGGGGCTGATCTTGGAGGATCCCGACCACGCGCAACTGGCGCTTGTGGCCGCGGAGCCGATCTCAGGAGCCGTGCGGCGAACTCCCGGCTTTCCCGCAGCGGTCGCTGTCAATGGTCTGGTCGGCGTCTCTCTCAGCATCCAGGCAACCGGGCTGATGGGGGAGATTCTGACCGACGTCCTGGGGTTCACGGAAATCGGCCAGGAAGGAGATTGGACCGCGTTCTCTGCCCACGCTGGGCCTGGTGGAAAACTCTACCTGCACAGGCGGCGCGGGGAACCCCGCGCCAGATTGGGGGCGGGGGCCATCCATCACGTGGCGTTCAGGGCGAAGGACGAAGCTGACCAGTCGGTGATGGCCGAGATCCTGATGGAACGTTTCGGCATTGCCGCGAGCCCGCCCAAGGACCGATACTATTTCCGTTCGATCTATTTTCGTGGGCCGGATGGCCTGCTGATCGAGATATCCACCGACGGTCCGGGTTTCCTTCTCGACGAGACGCAAGAGGAGCTGGGGACTCGCCTTATCTTGCCTCCCGGGCTCGCCGACCGCCAAGAGGAATTGATGCGGCTCCTGCCACCACTCGACTGATCCGTCGCGCGGCCGTCGCAGCGATATCGCGTCAAGAGGCGCCATCGGTGCAGGCACTGCTTATCGCGATTCCATTCAAGCGACGATGCAAATCTGCAATCCCGGACCGCCGGCAATGAATTATCCTGCGCGCACACCGACGCCATTGAGCAGATGAGCAGATCCAGCCCTCATTGAATTCTCCGATGGCGCGCAAACCTGCTTCAGGAGAGGTTGACTGATGAAACAGGAGGGTATCGCTGTCCCGCTCCCACTGGTGTTGCGAGGCTCGGCAATCTATGCCCTGGCGTGTGCCGCGGGCATCGCCGTGGCGAATATCTACTACAATCAGCCGATGCTCGGCCTCATCGAGGAGGCGTTGCCCGGCCGGCTGACGGGATTGGTCCCGACCGCAACCCAACTCGGCTACGCCTGCGGACTTTTTCTGCTCGTCCCTCTAGGCGACATCGTTGAACGGCGACGGCTGATCGTGCTGCAGTTCGGTTTCCTCGCCATAGCGCTTGTGCTGGCGGCAATCGCCCCGAACGCATTGCTCGTCGTCCTTGCCTCTCTCGTGGTGGGGCTCTCGGCTACGGTCGCTCAGCAGATCGTTCCATTGGCCGCACATCTCTCACCGCCGGAGCGGAGAGGAGCTGTTGTCGGCACGGTCCTGGCGGGCATTCTGACCGGCATCCTTTTGAGCCGGACACTCGCCGGCTTCGTGGCAACCCATGCGGGGTGGCGAGAAATGTTCTGGCTGGGCGTGCCGATGGCGCTCGCGGCGGGTGGGCTGATGTGGCTGATCCTGCCGCCCACGCCGCCTGAATCTCGCCTTGGCTATGGAAAGCTGCTGCGTTCGATCTTCGGTCTGTGGCGCGAATTTCCAGCCTTGCGGCTCGCGGCCATGACTCAATCGCTTGTCTTCGCGGCCTTCACCGCATTCTGGACGGTGCTCGCATTGCGGCTTCAGGCGCCGCCATTCCGCCTTGGAGCGGATATTGCCGGGCTGTTCGGCGTCATCGGCGCCGTCGGCATCCTGGCAGCGCCGCTGGCCGGTCGGTTCGCCGATGCACGTGGCCCCGCGCCGGTCGTCGCTATGGGAGCGATTGTAACATTGGTGTCCTGGGTCGTCTTCGGGGCCTGGACCTCGCTCCCCGGATTGATCGTCGGTGTCGTGCTGCTCGACTTCGCCGTGCAGTCCGCTCTGGTCTCGAACCAGCACATCGTCTTCGCGCTGCGACCTGAAGCGAGAGCCCGGCTCAATACTGTCCTGATGGGCGCAATGTTTCTTGGTGGCGCGCTCGGCTCGGCAGGCGGCACGACGGCCTGGCAACTCAGCGGCTGGACCGGCGTGGTCGGGCTCGGTCTGACTTTCGCCCTTGTCGCGACTGCGATGCAATTTGCGAGCATCGCTCGCGGCCTGCGCCGGGCGCGCGGTTCCTGACGTTTTCGCCGGCACAATCGCGTTGCGAAAAGGGAGCAGCGGATCATGCGTCTCAAAACCATCCTCGGCACCGGCGTCGCTTTGGCCGTATTCGCCGGCGGCGCCGCGCTTGCCTATGCCTGGCGGTCCGAGATCGCTCCAACCGCCACGCCCGCGCCGGCGGGCTTCGATCCCAAGCTCGTGGCCGAGGGAAAGGAGCTGGCCCTCATCGGCGATTGCCGAACCTGTCACACGGCTCCCGCCGGTCGGGTCTTTGCCGGCGGCCTGGCAATGCCTACTCCTTTCGGCACCATCTACTCCACCAACATCACGCCGGACCGGGAAACGGGGATCGGCTCCTGGTCGGAGGCGGCGTTCGCGCGGGCGATGCGCGAGGGCGTCGACCGGGAGGGCCGTCATCTCTATCCTGCTTTTCCCTATGACCACTTCACGCTGACGAGCAGCCAGGACATCAGGGCGCTCTACGCCTACTTCATGACGCGAGAGCCGATAAGCGCCAAGGCACCTGCCAACAAACTTGCATTCCCTATCAACATCCGGCTCGTTCTGGCTGGCTGGAAGCTGCTGTTCTTTAGCCAGAAGCAGCTGCAGCCCGATCCCACCAGGGACGAGCAGTGGAATCGCGGGAGGTATCTCGTTGAGGGGCTCGGCCATTGCGGTGCCTGCCATACGCCGCGGAACCCGTTCGGGGCGGAAGACAAGTCGCACGCCTTCGAGGGCGGCGAGGTCGAGGGCTGGCGCGCCTATGCGCTCGGCAAGGCCTCCGAGGCGTCGATACCGTGGACGGCGGATGCGCTGGAGAGCTACCTAGCCGAAGGCTACCATCCTGATCACGGTGTGGCCCGGGGGCCGATGGCCGCCGTGACGGAGAATCTGTCCCAGGTGCCGCGACAGGAACTGGCCGCGATGGCAGCGTATCTGGCTTCACTTGAACCGGCCATCTCATCCCCGTCCAAGCCGGCAGCCGTCGCTTCGCCGCCGCTGCCGCAATCCGCCGGCTTCCAGATCGCAACGCCGCCGGCGCCATCCGATTCCGGTGCGCGCCTCTACGCCAACGCCTGCGCTTCCTGCCACGATTCCGGCCGGACACTCCGGTTGGGAGCAGTGCCGCTTCGTCTGTCGACGGCGGTATCGGGAGAAGGTCCGGAAAATCTGATGACCTTGATCCTGAATGGCATTCCGGCCGCCAACAATGGCGCGGCTCCCATCATGCCTGGCTTTGGTGATGCCATGGCCGACGAACAGATCATCAGCTTGGCGCGCTATCTGCGCCGAGATATCGCAGCACGCTCCGATTGGCCTTCGCTGGAGGCCAGTCTCCGACAGGCCCGTGTCGCACGGACGGTCAGCCGAGCGAGATGAGGAGGATATGATGGCTACAGTGACGATCAACGGCACGTCCCACACCGTCCGGGCAGCACCCGACACACCGCTCCTCTATGTCTTGCGCAACGAGCTGAAACTCAATGCCGCCAAATTCGGTTGCGGCCTCGGCCAATGCGGTGCCTGTACCGTCATCGTCGAGGGCGAGGCAGTGTTTTCCTGCGTCACGCCGGTCGAACTGGTCGACGGGCGTGCCGTGACGACGCTCGAGGGGCTTGGTACCAGGGAGAAGCCCGGCGTCCTGCAACAGGCGTTCATCGACGAGCAGGCGGTCCAGTGCGGCTACTGCATTCCAGGTATGATGATGCGTGCGCAGGCGCTGCTTCAGCGCAATCCGCGCGTCTCCGATCGACAGATCCGGGAAGAGCTGGAGCCGCATCTTTGCCGCTGCGGTACGCATATGCGCATCCTGCGGGCGATCCGCCGCGCAGCCGATCGTCTGGTGGACCAAGCAACGTCCGCCGGGACGGGAGGCCGCTCATGAGCACGATGCTGTCCAGGCGCGCCGTCCTTTCGGGAGCAGGCGCCCTCACGCTGGCGTTCAGCCTGTCGGGCGCGCGAGCGCAGATGGCAGCCGGCGAGGTCGATGTGCCGCCAAAGCGCGGGCTCCCTGGCAGCCTCGACGGCACGCCACGGCTCAACGCCTGGATACGTATCGACGCAACCGGGGCCGTCACCATCCTGACCGGCAAGGCCGAACTCGGCCAGGGCCTCAGGACCGCGATCCTCCAGATCGCGGCGGAGGAACTCAAGGTCCCCTTCGACCGGCTCACGCTGGTGACGGCCGACACCGGCCGGACCGCCAATGAGGGCTACACCGCGGGCAGCCATTCCATGCAGGATTCCGGCACCGCGATCCGCAATGCGGCCGCGCAGGTGCGCGAGATTCTGATTCAGGAGGCAGCGCGCCGACTGTCGATTCCGGCCGAGACACTTCATGCTGCCGATGGGTCCGTTGCGGGTGCGGGTAACCTTCGCGTAAGCTATGGCGAGTTGGTCAGCGCAGAACTGTTGGACGTCGACGCCCAACCGGTCTCAAAGCTGACCGCCACTTCCGAATTCACCGTAATGAACCGCTCGATTGCGAGGGTCGACATCCCGGGCAAGGTCACGGGGGGCGAGGCCTATGTTCAGGATCGCCGTCCGGAGGGCATGTTGCATGCCCGGATGATCCGGCCGCCGAGCTACGGGGCCGAGATCATCCAACTCGATTCCGCCCTCGTCGAAGCGGTGCCCGGCGTCGTCAAGGTTCTTCGCGACCGCAATTTCCTCGCCGTCGTGGCTGTCGATGAATGGACGGCGATCCAGGCGATGCGCCGCCTCTCGACGCTCGCAAGCTGGAGCGAAGAGGCTGAATTGCCTGACAGCGCAAAGCTGGCGGACGCGCTCACGGTGCTGCCCTCGCACGACACCGTCATCCTCGACACAGGCAAGCCCGGTGCATCGGGCAAGGTCGTCGAAGGACACTTCGCCAGACCCTATTTGGCTCATGGCTCGATCGGCCCGTCCTGTGCCATCGCCGAAGCCGCCGACGGGGCGGTGACGGTCTGGACGCACACGCAGGGTATTTATCCGTTGCGCCAGGCGATTGCCGGCATGCTGAAGCTGCCGGTCGACAAGGTGCGATGCATCCACACGGAAGGATCGGGTTGCTACGGACACAACGGCGCCGATGATGTGGGAGCCGACGCGGCGCTGATAGCGATGGCCTTGCCGGGCCGGCCGGTGCGCGTGCAATGGATGCGCGAGCAGGAGCATTCCTGGGAACCCTTCGGGCCCGGCATGGTGACCTCGGTGCGCGCGGCGGTCGACGATGCCGGGGCCATCACCGACTGGCACTATGAGGTATGGAGCCAGTCCCACATGATGCGGCCGGGGCAGTCGGGCACGTTGCTGGCCGCGCGCGACAAGAGCGATCCGGCCCCGCCGCCTCCGCCCATCGAGATTGCACAGCCGGAAGGCGGCGGCGACCGCAACGCGATCCCGCTCTATCGCTTCCCGAATTCACGGGTGGTCACCCATTTCCTGCCCGAGATGCCCTTGCGCGGGTCCTCGATGCGCTCCCTTGGCGGTTATCTCAACGTTCTGTCGATCGAAAGCACGATGGACGACCTGGCCCATGCTTCGGGGCAGGATCCGGTCGACTTCCGCCTGCGCTTTCTCGAGGAAGACCGTGCTCGAGCCGTGGTCGAGAAAGCTGCCACGGACTTCGGCTGGAGCAGGCGCCCACCGCTTCCCGCCGGGGGCGGCTACGGTTTCAGTTTTGCCCAATACAAGAACCTGGAGGCCTATTGCGCCATCGCATTGGAGATATTCATCGATCCTGAAGCCGGCGACGTCCGCATCCGCCGCGTGAATGCCGCCGTGGACACCGGTGAGGTCGTCAACCCTGACGGTGTCAGGAACCAGATCGAGGGAGGCATCGTCCAGTCCGCGAGCTGGACGCTTTTTGAGCAAGTCACATTCAATCGCAAGCGCATCACCTCGTTCGACTGGTCGTCCTATCCAATCCTCAGGTTCTCCAGCGTGCCGGAGAGGATTGACGTCGCCATCATAGACAGACCTGGCGCTCCTTTCCTTGGCGTGGCCGAAGCCGCGCAGGGCCCGGTTGGCGCGGCACTGGCAAACGCAATCCGCGACGCCAGCGGCCAGAGGTTGCGGCAGCTTCCGTTCACGCCGGCTCGCATCCGGCAGGCATTCGGTCGATGATGGGCGGACGGTCCAGCCCGCTGCGGACGGGCGGAAGATGACCTCCGCCGACGTGTCGATTTGCGCTGAACGAGAATTCGTTGCGTCTGCCGCCATGCTCCAGTGTGTGCATTTCGAACGGATGTCTCGTTCCCATAACCGTCAGTTATGAACTCATACCCCACCTTTGCTGTTCGCACCCTCCGGTCTGGTCTATCTACCTGCCAGCTCCAGAGGAATTTACGATGCAAGATCTGACACGTTGCGTTCATCACCCCGTCGTTTCCCAGGAAGGTTTTGCGAGCCTTGCCGTGCCGACCTACAGAGCGTCGACGATCGTCTATCCGGACGCGAAGTCATTCTCCAATCGCGGCAAGCGCGGCTTCGATGGCTACACCTATGGTCTTCACGGCACGCCGACGACACGAACGCTGGAAGCGCAGCTGACCTTGCTGCATGGCGGCGTGAGGACCGTGCTGGTGCCGTCGGGACAAGCCGCCGCCTCGATGATCCTGCTCACCTTCCTGATGCCCGGCGACCGGGTGCTGATCCCCGACAATGTCTATTCGCCGGTCCGCTATTTCTGCGCCGATTACCTCAAGCCGCGCGGCATCGACTATGGCGTATACGATCCCCTGATCGGCGCCGGCATAGCGGGTGAAATCGACGAGCGCACCAAGCTTGTGTGGATCGAGTCACCCGGCTCCGGCACGATGGAAGTCCAGGACGTGCCGGCCATCATCCAGGCGGCAAAGGCCAGGGGCGCGCTGGTCGCCTGCGACAATACCTGGGCCTCGCCGCTGCTGTTCAAGCCGCTCAAGCATGGCGCCGATTTCGCGGTCGAGGCGCTGACCAAATATATTGGCGGCCATTCCGACCTGCTCCTTGGATCGATCACGGTAGCCGACATTGAATTGCGCCAGCGCATAAAGCTGGTGCTGCGCGACATGGGCATCGGCGTGTCCCCCGACGAAGTCTCGCTGGCCCTGCGCGGGATCGAGACGATGGGGGTGCGGCTGCGCCATGTCGGTCGCGTATCCGAGGAGTTCGCGCAGGCGCTCCAGAAAAGTGAGGCCGTCGAACAGGTCCTGCACCCGGCACTCCCTTCCTGCCCCGGACACGAATTCTGGAAGCGCGACATTGGCGGTTCGTCCGGTGTCTTCAGCGTGGTGCTGAAGCCGGGAGCAGAGGCCAATCTGGAAAAGGCAATGACCGAGCTGAAGATCTTCGCCATCGGCGCATCCTGGGGCGGAACGCGCAGCTTGATCGCCACGACCGCCTTGAAGGATGAAAGAACGGTCAAGCCCTGGACCTCGAAGGGCGTCGTCCTGCGCATCTGCATCGGGCTCGAGGACGAACAGGACCTCTGGCAGGATCTGTCGGCCATGCTGAGCAAGCTCTCGGCCAAGCAATTGACGGACGGAGCCTGAGGACGTCGGCCCCGACAGACATTTGGAGCACCATGCCGCTGCCGTCGAAGAGCGGACGTATCGTGCATCTTGGCGATTGGCGGCGTTTGCAATGTTCAAATAAAGTCCGGGCCGATGAACTACCGCCAACTCGAAATCTTCGCCGCCGTGATGCGGACAGGTACGGCATCGAAGGCGGCCGAGCTGCTGGGCATCACTCAGCCGGCGGCGAGCCGGGCCTTGGTGGAGCTCGAAGGCAGCCTGGGTTTTTCACTTTTCGACAGGGTGAGGCAACGGCTTCTGCCGACTCCGGAGGCATGGCAGCTTTACCGGACGGTGGAAGCCTCGTTCCGAGGCCTCGACACCATCAAGACGGAGGCCGCCCGGATCCGCGACCAGGGCACCGGCAGGCTGAGGATCGCCTCGCTTTCGCTGCTGGGCTCGACATTGGTGCCGCGGGCGATCGGGCGCTTCCGGGCGCACCATCCCGACATCAGCGTCACCTTCCATGTGCTGTTGTCGCGCGACGTCCGGGATCTCGTGGCGTCAGGCCAGTTCGATGTCGGACTGGCGGCTGATGAAATCGATACCACCGGGATCGCACATCAGCTGTTCCTTTCGCCCAACGCAATGATCGCGATGCCCGTCGGCCATCCGCTGTCGGAACGGTCGGTCATCAAGCCGGCGGACCTGAGCGGCCATCCTTTCATCGCCTATGTCCCGGAGGATCGTGCCCGGCAACGGCTGGAAGCAATCCTCGCCCAGGTCGGCGTCAAGCTCAACATCGTCGTTGAGACCATCTACGCCTCCACCGTATGCTCGCTTGTTGTAGAAGGTGTCGGCATCGGGCTGGTGAGCCCGTATGTGTTGAGCTCGCTGGACAAGTCGCGGATCGTCCTGAAGCCCTTCGAACCATCAGTCCAGATCCGAACCCTCCTGGTTCTGCCGCCGGACAAGCAGAAATCGCTGCTGGTGCGCGATTTCATAACGGCGCTCATGGAATCGCGCTGATCGCGGCCACACTTCATAAGCCGGATGCATGATCTCATGAGGCAAATCCCATTGTCCGGGCGGGGGCGAACCATACTATCGGGGCAATGCCAGCGACGCCGCCACAAGCAGACAGCGAAGCGATTGGCAGGTTCTTCCAGACAAGGGAACAAGAAACCATGTTCATGAAAAGCAAGCAGACGATCCTATCCGGCTTCGCTGTCGCGGTCCTTGCTTCGAGCCTGTCAATCTGCACGCTGAACGCGCGGGCGGCAGACGATTTCGATGCTTCGACCATCGCCAAGGATTCGGCGCTCGCCTCGCGCGTGCCGCAGGACATAGCCGCCAAGGGCGTTCTGTCGATTGGATCCGATACGACATATCCGCCGGCTGAATTCCTCGCCGGCGAGGATGGGCAGACCCCTGAAGGCATAGACGTCGATCTTGCCAAGGCGATGGCCCAGACGCTGGGCTTGAAGCTCGAGTTCGTGACCGCACAGTTCGACAGCATCCTGCCGGCAATCGGCCCGCGCTACGACCTCGGCATTTCCGCCTTCACGATCACCAATGAGCGCTACAAGGCCGTCGACTTCGTCAGCTATTTCAATGCTGGCAAGCAATGGGCGATCCAGAGCGGTAACCCGGCGAAATTCAACCCCGACGAGCCCTGCGGAAAGACCGTCGGCGTCCAGACCGGCTCCACCGGCGAGAAGGCCGTCAAGGGTTTCAGTGACAACTGCGTCGGGGCCGGCAAGCCGGCAATCGAGACCGTGTCGATGCCCAAGCAGACAGATCTCATCACCCGGCTGATCAACGGCGCGGTCGACGCCGTCTATGCCGGATCGACTAATATCGGTTACGCGGTGAAACAGACCAACGGGCAGCTCGAGACCATCGGCGCCATCACCTATCCCTCTCCCAATGGCATCGCCGTCGCCAAGGGACAGACCGCCTGGGCTCAGCTTGTGGCCGACACAATCAACGGACTGATCGCTGACGGCACCTATGCGAAGATCCTGGCGAAATGGGGGATTGGCAGTGCCGCCGTTGCCAAGGCCGAGGTGAACCCCGCAGTCCAAGAATGAACCCGCTTGGCGGAGACGCAAAGGTCAAGCCTTGCGTCTCCGCGTCATTTCCCGTTTCGAAACAAGAAAGCACAGCATGAGCCGCAGCAAACATGCTTCGATTGCGCTTAACGATCCCGTGCCGGTCCGCCACTACGGCCGATGGGCATTGACCGCACTGCTTCTGGCCATCGCCGTCGGCGTTGCAGACAGCGTAGCGACCAATCCCAACTTCCATTGGGAGGTCGTCGGCCAGTATCTCTTCGACCGGCAGATCGTGCGCGGTGTGGGATGGACGCTGGCGCTCACCGCGGTGGCGATGGCTCTTTCCATCGCGATCGCGGCAGGACTGGTCATCATGCGCGATTCCGGGAACCCGGTCCTTTCCACCATCAGTTGGCTCTGGGTCTGGTTCTTCCGCGGCACGCCGGTCTACACGCAACTGGTCTTCTGGGGACTGCTCGCGGTCCTCTATCCAACCCTCTCGATCGGCCTGCCCGGGTTCGGCGACATCGTCAGCGTCAGGACCAAGGACGTGCTCACGCCGGCCATCGCGGCGATCGCCGGCCTGGCCTTCAATGAATCCGCCTATCTGGCCGAAATCTTCAGGGCCGGCTTCAAGGCGGTGGACGCGGGCCAGACCGAAGCGGCCGAGGCGCTCGGCATGCGGCGTATGAAAGCGTTGTTCCGCATCGTCATTCCCCAGGCCATGCGCATGATCATCCCGCCGACCGGCAACGAAACCATCGGCATGCTGAAGACAACGTCCCTCGTGCTTGCCGTACCGTTCGCCTACGATCTGACCTTCGCCGCCAACACCATCTCGAACCGGCTTTACCTCCCGATCCCGCTGCTTGTGGTCGCAGGTCTCTGGTACTTGACGATCACATCGATCCTGATGTGGGGCCAGTCCTATCTCGAACGCTATTTCGGTCGGGGCGTGGACCGGACCGCGGCGCCCATCCTGCCGAAGGAAAGCCAATGATTCCGCAAGAAGCATCCACGGCGACGCCCTGCGTCGACATCCGGGGCGTTCACAAATTCTTCGGCGAATTCCAGGCGCTCGATGATGTCAGCCTGACGATCAAGCGCGGCGAAGTCTGTGTCGTGCTCGGTCCGTCCGGCTCCGGTAAATCCACGCTGCTGCGTTGCATCAACAATCTGGAGACGATCGGCGCCGGGCGAATATGGGTGAATGGCGAATTGATCGGCTATCAGGAGAAAAATGGCCGACTCTACTGCCTGAAGCCAAAGGCGATCGCCGCGCAGCGGCGCAATATCGGCATGGTGTTCCAGCGGTTCAACCTCTTCCCGCATATGACCGCGCTGGAGAACATCCTCGAGGGACCGGTGCATGTCAAAGGCCAGACCCGCGGGGCAGCGGAGCCGCTGGCTTATTCGCTGCTTGATCGCGTCGGGCTTCGCGAAAAGGCCCATCAATATCCGGCGCAGCTCTCCGGCGGACAGCAGCAGCGTGTCGCCATCGCTCGCGCCATGGCTATGGAGCCTGACCTGTTGCTGTTCGACGAACCGACATCGGCGCTCGACCCCGAACTCGTCGGCGAGGTGCTGGACGCGATGAAGGGCCTAGCCAGGATCGGCATGACCATGGTCGTCGTCACCCACGAAATCGGCTTTGCACGCGAGGTGGCGGACACGGTGGTTTTCATGGACCAGGGCCGGGTCGTCGAAAAGGGCATGCCCAGCGAGGTTCTTGCAAAGCCGAGCAACGCGCGGACGCGGGCCTTCCTCTCGAAGGTTCTCTGACCTCGCTCCCGCCGATTAAAGCGCCAACCAGTTCATACTGGCGCACCTCAGTCAATCCAAGAGGCATTCTCCATGCAATCACAGGCAATTCCTTCGGTATCTCCAACCGCGACGGAGACCGAGGCCATCCTCTTCGTCCGCGATCTCATCCGTATCCGTTCCGTCAACACCGGAGATCCGCGGACCATGGGTGATGGTGAGGCCGTCGCGGCAGCCTACATTCGTGAACGCCTGGGCGAGGTCGGTCTGGACTCTATCTATATCGAACCGGCACCCGGACGCGGCAATGTCGTCTGCCGGATCAAGGGCAGCGACAGCGATCAGCCGGCGCTTATCCTGCACGCCCATGTCGACGTAGTGCCGGCGGACGAGACCGAATGGTCTGTGCCTCCCTTCGCCGGCGAAATAAAGGATGGGATGCTCTACGGCCGCGGCGCGGTGGACATGAAGAACATGGCCGGTCTGATGGTGGCGCTGGCGCGCTCGCTCGCGCGCGATCGCTTCATCCCCAAGCGCGACATCATCTTCATGTGGTTCTCCGACGAGGAGAACGGCAGCGTCCATGGCTCGCAATGGCTTACGGAGAAGGAGCGGCATCTGTTCGACGGCGCTTCGGAAGCCATCAGCGAAGTCGGCGGATTCTCGATCACATTGCCCAACGGCAAGCGGGCCTATCCGCTCGCCACCGCGGAAAAAGGCGTGGCTCGAATGAAGCTCACCGCACGGGGGACTGCCGGCCATGGTGCTCTGATCAACGGGGACAACGCGCTCACCCGCCTTGCGGCGGCTGTCGAGCGTATCGGCACCCATAAATTCCCGATCCATCGGACGCCGCATCTGAATGCACTGATCGAGGGACTGGAAAAGCTGCTCGGCAAGAAGTTCGATGACGAGAGACTGGATGAGCAGCTCGACGAGCTCGGCTTCTTCGCCTCGACGATCCGGGCTTCGTTGCGCAATACCGCCAATCCGACAATGCTCAACGGCGGCTACAAGCGCAACGTCATTCCCTCGACCGCCGAGGCGGTCATAGATGGGCGCGTGCTGCCAGGCACCAAGGATGAATTCGTCAGACAGGTTACCGAGATCGTCGGGCCGGGAATCGACATCGAGTGGACATTCGGCTGGACAATCGAGTCGCCGGTCGAAGGTCCGCTGATGGACAAGATGCGTGCCGCGATCGAGGCAGAGGATCCGGAGGGCACGGTGATTCCCTATCTCCTGCCGGGCGGCACGGACAACAAGCTGCTTTCGAAGATCGGCATCAACGGCTACGGTTTCGTACCGATGAAGGTGCCGGCGGATTTCGACGTGTGGGGATTGTTCCACGCGGTCGACGAACGCATCCCCGTCGACGCGCTGACGTTCGGCGTGCGCGTCCTCGGTCGCCTGCTGCGGGATTCCTGACCCTCCGCATCACCAATCACATAGGCGGGGATCTTGTCATGCGTATCGTGCAACCGCTGCGGAATCGGGCATTCGCGGGTCTTTGGCTAAGCTATTCCGCATCGATCGTCGCGACTGCTATCCTTCCGACAGCGCTCACGCTGATGATCCTGGATTGGAAGAACGGGATTGCCGATCTCGGCATTGCCCTTTCGGCACGGACATTCGGTTTTCTGGCCGGAGCCGTTGCCGGCGGCTACTTCGCCGACAACTGGCCGCGCCAGCGGGTGCTTTCAAGTGCCTCGGCTCTGCGCAGCGTGGCCGTGCTGGCGATTGCCTGGGTGCCGCATGCAAACATCCTCTCTGTCTCGTGCTGCCTGTTTTTCGCGGGCGCGGGCGAAGGAACGTTCAGAAGCGCCTATCAGGCGAGCATGGCCGATCTGGTTCCCGGCGGCCAGCTTCAGAGCGCAAACGCGCTGACCACGCTCAGCATGCGGATAGCGCTCACGGTCGGGCCGCTGATCGCGGTCGCCTTGCACGGGCGCCTTGGGCCTCTCTTCGGCCTGCAACTGGCAGGCGCATTGTGGGCCCTGTCGGCACTGGCCTCCTTAACCTTGCAGCGGCGATTGCACGCCTGCGATCGGACAACACCGGCGAGCGGGACCAACATCCTGGCCGACTTCCGTGCAGGCCTGGCCGAGGCGTTCCGGCATCGCTGGTTCGTCGCTGGTCTGGCGGCGTTGCTGGTGTGGCTCGGCCTTGGCAACAGCGTCCAGCAGCTCATGCTACCGGTGATCAGCCGCGCCCATCTGGGCGGCGATGCTTTCATAGGCATCGCGCTTGGCGCCTACTCCGTCGGCGCCCTGGCCGGTGGCATAGCGATGGGCAGCATGAGGATGCGGCGGCCGGGTGCACTCGCCTTCTGCGGGCTTGCGCTCTTTGGACTTGTGCCGCTCGCGCTTGCCACGCACTCAGCCATCCTGATCATATCAGCCTATTTTCTGGGCGGCATCGGCATCGAGCTGTTCAACATCCCCTGGTTCACCGCAATCCAGAACGAGGTGCCGAAGGAAATGCTTGGGCGCGTTTCCTCGATCGACTTCCTGATTTCCTACGGCGCGGCGCCTCTGGCGCTTGCCGCGATGCCTGCCGCACTGGCGGCAATAGGACCCGGCAACGCACTGGTTTCGATTGGGCTAATCGTCGCGACGGTGCCGATCATCGCCCTCCTTGTTCCCAGTGCGCCTGAATTCAAGGAGCCGAGGCGCTAGGAAGTTCGCTTGGTGATGGACGCTGTTCGGCACCGCCTTGCGCGGACGATCTCATCGTCAGAGGGGTATGCTGGCAGCGCTGGAGCACGGCGGTGCCGATGCCAATATGCTCCGACGCATGGCCAGAGACATGAATCTCCGACGCTTGGTTCGCAACCGACGATCTCAGTTAGACGCGCGAAGAGTCTCGAACAGGAACCACACCCGCTGTTCGGCTTCGTCGATCCAGTTCTCCAGCAGGCTCGCGGTGGCGACGTCGCCGTACTCATCGCAAAGATCGTGCATGGCGCGCATGCGGGCGGCCAATGTGCCGTTGTCCTCGCGTAGCTCCGCCAGCGCCTGGTGGGGCTGGACGAAGTCGGCGTCGTTGTCCAAGAATCGTTGGCGGCGGGAGATGTCGCCGATCGAGCGGATAGTGGTGCCGCCGAGCTTGCGTGCCCGCTCGGCCAGCGGATCGGTGATGGCCAGAATCTGGTCAGCCTGATCGTCCAGCAGCAGGTGATAATCGCGGAAATGCGGTCCCGACATGTGCCAGTGGAAGTTCTTGGTCTTCAGGTAGAGAGCGAATATATCGGCCAGCAGGACCGTCGCCGCGGCCGAAATCTCGTGCACTGCTTCGCTGGAAAGGCCTGATGGGGTGTGCAATGCCGCACTCACGCGCGATTTTAGGCTGTCTTCCATTATCCATATTCCTCGGTTGAAATTGAGTTTCGATGCCCGCTCGAACCGAACCCGGGGTTCAGCGGGTCGTCGTCGGCAACCGTCTCGGGAGGTCCCTTCCGCCGGATTGTCGTTGTTTCAAGATCTGCGGCAGATCCTGTTATTCGGTGTGGGCGCCGTTCGCAGGCGCTGCCACGCTTGCCGTTTCGGGTGAGCCGACAGGTGCAAAGAAACTCAAGGCGACCAGGACGACCGGAACGGCAAAGCACCAGGTCCGCGACAACAGGAAAGCGACCGCCGCGGCAGCGCAGCCAAGCGCGAAAGTCACGACGCTGGCGCTCATCCGCTTGAGCCGTTCCTTGACCGGCTTGAGGTCGCCCTGTGCCGTGCCGCCAATCAGGTCCGCCAGATCGAGCATGATCTGGGTCGTCGTGCCGGTCATGAGCGTCGTGGGGGGCATCTTGGACATGTGCACGCGGTGAAAGGCGTTCTGGATCGCCATCGCCGACACCAGAACCATCCCGATGGCGAACGCCGCGAGACCGTTGCCGTCGTCGAAAGGGCCGTGGATCTGGGCAAAGATGGCGGCGATGATGAAAAGGACGAGCTTCAGCGACAGCAGAACGGTCATGACAGGCTTGCGGCTACGCTCGAGCTGTTGGCTGAGAAGCCGTACCAGCAAAATGACGATACAGAAGACCGGCAGCGCCAGCAGCTTCGAAAGCGCGCCGCCTGTCCCGAGCGCGATCGACGCCCCAAGGGTCACGAAGTTGCCGGTGACATGGGCCGTAAACAGCCCGGCGAGCGCCACGAAGCCGACAGTGTCGACATAGCCGCCGTTGAAGCTCAGCAGGATGGGAAGGGACAATCTCGCCATGTTCATCTCCGCGAAGACCGATTCCGGCTTACCGCCGAATCTCCATTGCCTGCAAGACGAGGCGTGGCGAAACGGATTCCGCCACGCCTCCGTGGGCGAATTGCCCGTCAGCCCTTGATGAAGGCCAGCAGGTCGGGGTTGATGACATCCGCATGAACGGTCAGCATACCGTGCGGATATCCCGGGTAGATCTTCAGGGTGCCGTTCTTCAGGAGTTTGACGGAGAGTTTGGCCGAGTCGTCGATCGGCACCACCTGGTCGTCATCGCCGTGCATGACGAGCGTCGGCACCGTGATCTTCTTCAGGTCCTCGGTCTGGTCCGTTTCCGAAAAGGCCTTGATGCCGTCGTAATGCGCCTTGGCGCTGCCCATCATGCCCTGAAGCCACCAGTTCTGGATGACGCCCGGGTAGACCTTCGCGTTCGGCCGGTTGAAGCCGTAAAACGGGCCGCTGGCGAAATCCAGGAAGAACTGGGCGCGGTTGGCGGCGACTCCGGCGCGGACTCCATCGAGAGCCTCGATAGGCAGGCCGCCCGGGTTGGATGCCGTCTTCACCATGATAGGCGGAACGGCGCTGACGAGGACAGCCTTGGCGACGCGGCCCTGCGGCTGGCCGAACTTGGCAACATAGCGCGCAACTTCGCCGCCACCGGTTGAATGGCCGATGTGAACGGTATTCTTCAGGTCGAGATGTTCCACCACCGCCGAAGCGTCGGCGGCATAGTGGTCCATGTCGTGACCGTCGGAAACCTGGGAGGAACGTCCATGGCCGCGGCGGTCATGGGCGACCACGCGAAAACCCTGGTTGACGAAGAACAGCATCTGGGCGTCCCAGTCATCGGACGACAGCGGCCAACCATGATGGAACACGATCGGCTGAGCTGCTTTCGGACCCCAGTCCTTGTAGAAGATTTCCACGCCGTCCTTGGTCGTGATGTAGCTCGAATTCATGGAGCGAGTTCCTTTGTTCTTAGCAGGGGTGGGTTTTTCCGTCGCGAAGGCAGGTAGGGCCATCGCGAGCGAAACAGTCGCGCCCGCCACGAGGGCCTGCCGACGCGAGAGATGAACTAGGTCGGTGTCAGTCATGCCAAATTCCTGTTGTGGGCGTTCGGGACAGAGCGAAGTCTTTCCTCTGTCCGGACGCTGATCCTTTCAGAAACCAGCCGGTCCGGCTTGTCGGTTCCGATCGCGTTTTGAACAAAGTCGTTGGCGCTGCTGCGGGTGGCATCGGTCGCGTCTGGCGTTTCCCGCGTGATTAGCAGTTCGCTCGGCGACCAGAGCGGTATCGCGAAAGGAAGAAGCGGCCGACGGGGTCGTCGGCCCGTGCCCGACCCGCGGACATGCCAGTTCAGAAGCGCTGGTTGCGGCGCCACGCCCCCGGAGGTGCGCCTGTTTCACGGGCAAAGACGCGCGTGAAATGGCTCTGGTCGGCGAAGCCACAGCTTCGGGCGATCTCCCCAAGCGACAGGTTTGAGTTGAGAAGCAGGCCGCGCGACCTCTCGATCCGTCTCTTTGTCAACCATTGGTGCGGGGTCTTGCCGGTCGTATCGCGGAAGGCGCGCAAAAAAACCGCCGACGAAAGATTGCAGGCCGAGGCCAGGTCATCGACCGCGAAATCGCCGTTCAGCTTGCTGTCGATCATTTCTAGCACTGTTGCGACACGACGCGATGACAGACCATATCGCCGGTCGGCCGCCTTGGTTTTCCGACAGCCATATTTCTGCAGGAGGTGGACGCCGATCGCGACTGAAAGTTGGTCGACGAACAGTGCACTTCGCTCGTTCGGTTGCCAGCCTTGGGAAAAGAGCGCGCCGAGCAGGCCCGCAAGGACGCGATCGGCCTCGTGCACGCCGCGCGACAGGTCAGCGTCGTTCGAAACGCCGTCGCGATCCGACATGCGCATGAGCGCCGCGTTGCCGACTTCCAGCAGGATGAAGTCGAAAGACCCGCGCAGATCGGCTTTGTAAGGCTCGGTGAAGTCGCGGATATAGACGCTGTTCTCGCCGAAATGGTGTACGGTCGCGGTTTTTCCGGTCAAGATGCTGCGCCTGTGGCCGCCTGTCGCCGAAAGCCCGATCAGGAAGCCCCGGTTCGTTGCTGGTGTTTCCACGCGTGCGATCGCGCCGGAATCCGACGCCTTGCGGTAAAATGTCATGTAATCGCCAGCGATCCGTCGACTGCTGCGCAATTTCGACAGCGGACAGCCGAGTTCGTCCAGGGCACCGTTTGAAATCCGATCATCCGCTTCAGGCATATGCAGCTCCCCTCGGTTTTCAGCCTGCATTCAACCGCAGTGGTCTCCGCTCTTCGAGAACACGGGGGGTTGCCGCCGAGGGAGGCGCGATCCGATCGGCGGTCGCGCCAGGAGGACAGTCGCTTGAACGGGAGTGCTTGTATTGGACGAAAGCCTCATGTCTTGGACGCCCTTGCCGTCGCGAGTGGTAGAGCCGCTGCGGCTCCCACGTGCCGGTCCGTGCAGAAGAATCCATCTCCGCAGCCGCAGAGGGCTGGAACAATCTTGCCGATATTGCGCTGTTCCCACGCCGTTTTTCGGGTATGGAGAGAACAGCCGGACTTCTCAGCCGTGTTGCCCGGACGATCTGGGCACTGCGGCGGAAACGTCCCGGCGAAACGCCGACAATATCGGTGAAGACACGGGTCATATGGCTTTGGTCCGCGAATCCGCAGGCTATGGCGATCTCGGCGATGGGCATGTCGAAGCCGAGGAGGTCCTTGGCCCGGGCGATCCTGTATTCGGTCAGCCAGCGATGCGGCGTTCGTCCGAAACTCTCCTTGAAGGCCTTGATGAAATAGCTGCGTGAGAGTTCGCAGGCAGTCGCCAATTCGACGATCGAAAAAGGCTCGCCGACATGGGCGACCAGAAATTCCGTGGCCCGCTTCTCCTGCCAGCGAGCCAGGACGCCTTTCTTGCTGGAGGGAAAATGCACCCCGCCATAGGTCTGGGTCAGATGCGCCAGCATCGCCAGATTGATCTGTTCCAGGAAAAGAGGATGCGCCATCCGCGGATGCTCGAGCGAAGGAAGCAGCGCCCGCGCCAGGCCAAGCATTACATCGTCGTTGGTCCCTGGAGGGCAGGACAGCGCCCGGTATTCCGGCCGTCCAACATCTTCCACAAAGGACCGCAGCGACGCAAAGGGTATCCGGAAACGCACATTGTCGAAGGGCGAAAGGTGCTCGCACTGCCACTGGCATCGCAGGTCGGTAATTGCGAGATCGCCGCCGCGGTGACCGCCGTCGAAAACAAGTTCGCCATCGCGCCACAGCCTGTGTCGCTCGAAGTCCTTCAGTTGGACAATGACGTCGAATGCCTCGCTGCAGGGCACCACCTCTGCGCGACCGAGATCGTGGTCCCCGCCGAAGGTGCGGGTTATCTCGATGTCGTCGACGGTGAGAGATAACCCGGTCGAGGCAGTCGACCGCGATTCCTCAGCCGTCTCCACTCGCGGGTTCATAGTCATCGAACCGTTCCTTCCGATGTCGCATATGCGGGAGTTGGGGTGCGGAGGGTGTCCGGAGTTGCGAAGGAATATCGCAAAGCCCGACAAAGGACAGAACTCATCGCAAGGTCCTCCCAGCAAGTCGGCCCCTACTCCAGGACCGATACGGATCAATGAAACAGGTCACGCCGCCAAACGTGCGGCGTCGTTCCTGTCTGGTCGAGAAACACGTTCTTGAGTTGCAATTCATCGGCAAAGCCGCATCGCACCGCAATTTCGGCGATCGTCAGTCGGCGGTCGCCAAGATAGTCCTTGGCCCGCTGGATCCGGAGCAAAGTGAGCCATCGTTGGGGGGTGATGCCGACCGTTGATCCGAAGGCGTCGACGAAATCGGGAGACGACATTCCGACCTTTTCGGCGATCTCAGCAATCGCCACGCTCTCTTGCAGATGGTCGACCATGAACTCCTTGGCGTCCTTCTCCTGCCACTCCGTGAGCGGTGCCTTGCCGCTGTCCGCCATCTTCCTCTGGTAGTGCTGGACGAGGTGGACGCAGACGGCGACCGCGACCGGGCGCAACACAGCGTCGACGGAGCCATCCTGGTGTTCGAACAGCGGCAGCAGGGCGCAGCCGATGTTCCACATGATCTGATCGCCGGAGCCGCGCAGACAACGCAGCGGCACGGCCTCTGGAGCGTGGGGGATGCTGCCGACCTCGCCGAAGAGCCCGTAGGGCAGGTGAAAAGCGAGCGCGTCGAGGTCGCTATGCAGCCGGATGGACGCGCCGCCCCGCAAGTCGACCAGACAGACCGAGGCCTTCCTGTAGCATCGCACGACCGTTTCCACGCCGTCCGCCGCGATGTCGCAATGATCGGTATCGCGCAGGTAGAGCATCATGAAATAGGCTGGCTGAGCCGGTAGGTGGACTGCCTGGAGATTGCCGGCGCCCGCCGGCCGGCAGAGGTGGGTCACCGAGAAATGCGCATTGCCAATCGGCCGTACCGACATGAACGGAGCGGTCGCGACCCCGAAATGGGCGCCGACTCCCGTGTCCATGCTAAAATCCTGATGCACGTCTTTCTCCTGCTTGCGCCTGGGCGCTTCCCGGCTCAATTCACGAGGGACGCGCTCGGCCCGCTCCGCCTTTGCGGAGGAAATATCGGGCGACCTACCAATCCGTGAGCGAGCCGGGGATCGGCTGCACAGTTCACGTGCGGTGTGCACCATAGCCTGTGTCGCCAAGTCAATCTTGCATGTCTGGCTCGTCTTTTTTCCGTTTTTGCTGTCTTCGTCATCATTGGCCAACCGCTTCAGGGTGAAACGCAGGCCGGCGATTTCTCGGCGGAAGGTCGGTTATCGTCCGGGGCGCTGGCAGGGCCTTGCGGGCCCGAGCCCGTCAAGTCATCCCGAATAGACATGCGGAAAAGTCGCAACTGCCTCGCAAGGGGAGGGAGATTGCCACGGCCTGGAACTGCCTCGTCAGGACGGCCTTGGAACAGGTTTCGCCGTGCTTTCACGAACCACGAGACTGACCGGTAGAACCGTTTGCAACGGGACGTCGTTGCCAGTGGCCGGGTTCATGAGGCGCAACAAGATGCTGGCGACTGTCTGGCCGGCTTCAAACTGCTGGATTCTCACCGTGGTCAAACGGGGCTTGATGAGACCAAGAAATGGCATGTCATTGAAGCCCGTGATCGAGACATCCTCAGGACACCGAATGCCGCGCTGTCTGAGCTCTTCAATTGCCCCTAGCGCAAGTCGATCGTTCGCACAAAGTATGGCTGTAAATTGCTGGTTCGAGTCCAGCAAGCTCCTGGCACATCGGGCACCTTCATCTTCGTCGAAACGGCTCGCCGTGGCGACCAGATTCGGATTGAAAGTCAGAGCCAATTTGCTTGCTGCATGGCGAAATGCCGCCAGACGGGCCTGACCGGTCGAGAGATCCTGCGGGCCTGCGAGATGGGCGATGTCGCGGTGGCCAAGATCCCGCAAATGCCGCAGCATCTCATAGATACCGGCTTCTTCATCGTTGACGACATAGGGGATATCGGACGGCTCGACTTTGCGGTTCAGCGTGACGACCGGCAGCCCCTCTTCGGCAGCCCTCGCTATCGAGGGGTCGCTCCTGAATGCGGCTGCATGGATGATACCATCGACGCCTCTGTCGCGCAGAACGTCGACGAGGCGGCTCTCGCGTTGCTCGTCACTATCCGTGTTGACGATTATCGAAGCATATCCGACCGGCTCGAGCACGTTTTCAATACCCCGCACGATAGGCGGGAAAATGACGTTCGTGATGTCCGGGATCATCACGCCGACCGTCATCGTGCGACTGGTACGCAATCCGGCGGCAATTCGATTGGGTCGGTATCCAAGCTCTTCGGCTGCCGTCCTCACACGCTTTGCGACTTCTTCGGTTATCAGTGTGTGTCCGACCGGGTCCAATGCTCTTGATACGGTCGACGCGTGGACGCCCGTGTGCCGGGCAATATCCTTGAGCGTAACCCTTCGTTTCTGCATGCCGACCTCGTGATTCACGCAAACATAATTGACGAGAGTCCGGAATGCAATCGATTGCGAAAGGGCATTGACTCCTATTTCTCTCAATGATAGCCATTCACGCAATCGATTGCAGAACCAGCAGAAAATGACACGCAATCGATTGCACTAATTGCTTTCGACCACCAGTTTAGGAACGAAGAACTCCGAGCGTCATCATCAAAGCGCCAGCCGGTTTTACGCCAAGGCGTCGCGTCTCGGGTCTATGCGAAACTCAAGAGGAGGAGCCAAGCATGCGATTGTTGAGGCTATTTGCAGCCGTGGCTGTCACCGCCCTGTTTGCGCGGGGCGTGGTTGCTGAAGACCTGAAGGCAGGAACATCATCCCCGCTCAAGATCGGTATTTCGTTGTCGCTCACCGGCGACTTTGCAGACTCCGGAAAGGCTGCTCAGCGTGGCTACGCGCTATGGGCCGCGGAGGTCAACAAGGCGGGCGGCATACTCGGGCGGCCGGTGGAAATCAAGGTCGTCAATGATGCCTCGAGCCCTGACCAGGTGGTGACCAACTATCAGAACCTGATCACCCAGGAAAAGGTCGACATCGTCTTTGGGCCTTTCTCGAGCCTGTTGACGATTCCCGCCGCCCGCATAGCGAAGCGCTATGGGTACTCTTTCATCGAACCTGCCGGTGGCGGGCCCCACGTCTTCGAGCAACATCTGAACAACCTCTTCTTCGTACAGCCGGCTCAGACGGTGAAGGGCGGCGACGTGTTCGCGGACTATATTCTGACCCTGCCGCCCGACCAGCGCCCGAAGACTGCTGCCTACGCAAAACTCGACGACCCCTTCGCTGCGCCGATCGCCGATAATATCAAGACGCGGTTCGAAGCGGCCGGAATCAAGACGGTTTACGATCAAACCTATCCTTCGGAATCGGCCGACCTTACCCCAATAATCGCCGGTATCGCCGCGGCCAATCCGGACGTTCTCGTCTCGGGGACACAGGCTTCGGATGCATACGGCCAGGTCAAGGCGATGATCCAGTTGAAGTTCAATCCCAAGTGGCTCTTCATGTCGAATGGCGCCAATTCCCCTACCGAGTTTCCAGACAAGGTGGGTGCCAAGAACACCGAGGGCGTCTTCACCAGCAGCGACTGGTATCCAGGTTCGTCCGCCGCGGGAAGCAAGGAATTCATCAACGCATACATCGCAATGTACGGGGGCGACGCGAACGGGATCGACAATACCTCCGCCGAGGCCTACTCGGCGGGCATGGTATTGGCGCAGGTCGCCAAGAAGACCGGAACAATCGACAATGCATCGATCATCGAGACCTTGCATCGCGGGGTATGGCCGACGCTCGTCGGCGATTTGAGCTGGGATGCCGATGGCGCGCCGAAAGGCGAATATCTGCTGACCCAGTGGATCGGCGGCAAGCTGACCACGGTCTTTCCCGCGAACCAGGCGCAGCACGCTCCCGTTTCACCGAAGTCCAATTGGGCACAATAGGGGAGGTTGGGGCCATGCACGCTTTGGTTCAAGCAGTCATCCTCGGCGTTCTGACCGGGGGGGTCTATGCCCTGATGGCCAGTGGGCAGACGCTTATTTTCGGCATCATGAAAGTCGTCAATCTTGCCCAGGCGGCTTTTGTCGTCCTGGCAGCGTATCTGACGTTCAGCTTGTTCACCCTCACCGGCATGGACCCATTTCTCTCGATCCTGATCACGACCCCCCTGCTGTTTGTGATCGGTGCGGTGATCCAATGGACGCTCTTGCGCCCGCTGCGCGCCGATGATGCCAAGGAACTCTCGCTGCTCGTCACCTTCGCCGTGGCGCTCGGCCTGGAGGGGTTACTTGCGATGACCTACAACACGACGTTTCGGTCGGTCCAGCCGGGTTACGAGAACTTCAGCTGGACGGTGGCGGGATATCAGGTGAACATGGTCCGGTTCTTCGCCTTTCTGCTTTCCCTGGCGATGCTCGGCGTTCTCTACCTCATTTTGCAGCGCACCAAGTTCGGACGGGCGGTGCGGGCAACGGTGCAAAACCCGATGTCTGCCCAGCTGCTGGGCGTCAATTCGAGAATGGTCGCCGCGTTCGGCTTCGGGCTCGGCGCAGCGACGGCGGCAGCGGCGGGAGCCGTTTTCGGCCTCATCTCGCCTTTCAATCCAGGCAGCCATTACGACCTGATCAGCCGCTTGCTGACGATTGTTGTGCTCGGCGGACTCGGGAGCATCGGCGGGTCGATCGTCGCGGCGTTGGTGATGGGCGTCGGCTCGGCGGTCATCGCGGCTCTCGTGTCTCCGATCTGGTCCGATTTCTCGTTCTTCGTGGTGCTGCTTCTGGTGCTGTTGGTTCGCCCCACGGGGCTCTTTGGCGCACGCGTGCGAGGTGCGCTATGAACCGCGTTGGATTGATTTTCGCGATTGCCTTCTTCGGCGTGCTCACGCTCTTGCCATTCGGCGTCGGTCCACAGTGGATATTGAACCTGCTGATCTTCACCCTGATGTACGGCGGCCTGGCCAGCGCATGGAACATGCTGGGTGGTTACGCAGGCTATCCCTCATTGGGGCACGCGGCATTTTTTGGGGTCGGTGCCTACGCCATTGCCATTGTCTTCGAGAACGGGGTCGGCAACGGATATCTGCCATTTCTCGTCCTCCCGCTGATCGGGGTGGGGGCCGCTTTATTGAGCGTGCCCATCGGATGGGTCGCCATGCGGACCCGAGCCGATGTTTTTGCCATCGTCACGATCACACTGCTTTTCATCGCTCAAACCCTCGCGTTCAATCTGAGGTCCATCACCGGTGGCGCGCAAGGCAAAGGCGTGGCCGTCCCGCCCTTCCCGGTCGATACCTATAATTGGCCGTTCTACTACGCGATGCTTGCCCTGCTGGCCCTGGCCATGGGGGTATCGCTCTATTTTAGCCGGTCGAAGATCGGCCTGTCCTTGTCAGCCGTCCGGGCAGACGAAGATAAAGCTCACGGCGTCGGCGTGCGGGTGACCGGGGTCAAGCTGATCGCGTTTGGCATGAGTGTCGGCATCACGGCGATGATCGGGGGCGTGTGGGCCTATTATGTGGGATTTATCTATCCGCAGTTCGCGGTGGATCCACTCATTACGATCGGCATGGTGCTGATGACTTTCCTGGGTGGGCGGGCAACGTTGTGGGGACCTGTCATCGGCGCGTTTATTCTGGTGCCGGCTCAGCAATATTTTGCCTACCAATTCGGGGCGAGCCAGTTCTACCTGCTGGCCTACGCAGCCATCTTCCTGATCATCATGCTGCTGTTGCCGCGTGGAATTCTGCAGACGATCACCGACCGCCTGCGCAATCGACGCAAGCGGCAGGCGGGGCAGCCTGGGATCGAGGCCCCGCCCGAGGCGGGCTCGGGACAGGATACGGGAATGATTGAAGGACTGCGGGGAGCGTAACGATGACAGCATTGTTGGAAGTCGAAGGACTGAGCAAGCGCTTCGGGGGCGTCACAGCTGTCGACAACTGCACTTTCTCGGTCGAGGAAGGAACAATCACCGCGCTGATCGGGCCGAACGGTTCAGGCAAGACGACCGCCTTCAACATGATTACCGGCTATCTCAAGTCTGATTCAGGTGCCATCCGCTTCGACGGCCATCCGGTAAAAAAGCCAAATCCCTCAGGGCTGTATCGGAAAGGGCTGTCACGCACGTTCCAGCAGGCGCGGATCTTCCCCGAATTGTCCGTGCAAGAAAACCTCGTGATCGCCGCCGGCTATTCCTGGCGCGGATTGTTCGGCGCAAGACTGACGAGGGCCGATCGGATCCGGGCGGGTAAGATGCTTGAGGAGTTCCGTCTCTCCGGTCTCGCCGATCTGCCGGCGTCCGACCTCTCCTATGGCCAGCGCAAACTGCTCGAATTTGCCGCGGTTCTGATGAGCCAGCCAAAGCTTGTGCTGCTCGACGAGCCGACGGCTGGCGTCAACCCTGTGATGATCGATACGATGGAGCGCCATATCAGAGCTCGTCACCAGGAGGGGGTCAGCTTCCTCATCGTCGAACACGACATGCAACTGGTCATGCGCCTCTGCGATCCCGTGATCGTTCTCGATCGGGGAGCGACGATCGCCATGGGCACGCCGGCCGACGTGCAAATGAATCCGCTCGTCCTGGATGCTTATCTCGGCGATTGAGGAGGATGAAGTGAAATCAACCATGCCCAATTCAAATGCACGACCGGAAACCCCGAGCCATGGCAATTCGACCATTCTCACGCTTCTGGGAGTGACGGCCGGTTACGGTGCGGGCCTCATCCTCAAAGGCGTCGATCTGACCGTCGAAACCGGGAAGATCGTATGCCTTATCGGCCCCAATGGTGCAGGAAAGTCGACCGTGCTCAAGACGATCAGTGGGCTTCTGCACCCCAAGGGAGGCCAGGTGCTGCTTCGAGGCGAGGACATCAGTCGCCTGTCGTCGAAGGATCGATTGACGCGAGGGGTTGTCCATGTGCCGCAGGACCGGAGTCTCTTTCCGGCAATGTCGGTATGGGAGAATGTGATGATGGGTGCCTTCATCCTTTCCGACCATGCGCTGATCCGAAACCGTATGGAACGGATTACCGAGCTCTTCCCAATTGTCGGCAGGCGGCGCCATGCGGCAGCGGGATCGCTCTCGGGGGGAGAGCAAAAGCAGGTCGAACTTGCGCGTTCGTTGATGCTCGACCCGGCCCTGATCCTGCTCGACGAGCCATCGATAGGGCTCGACCCCAAAGCGCGCAAATCGGTTTTCGCCTCGATCGCGGCGCTGGCGGAGGACGGACGAACCATCCTCCTCGTCGAACAGAATGCGCGATCGGGATTGGCCGTGGCGCATCACGCCGCGGTTCTCGAGGCTGGCCGCATCGCGCTGATCGGCACGGGGATCGGGTTGCTCAATGATCCGGAAGTCGCCCGGCTCTACCTCGGGGCCAGCGCAAACGGCGCCATGGGCTCGACAGTTGCCGCCATGGATAGGTGACGCATGTCCGACACGTGCTCCGACCAACTCAAAGAAGAGGTATGGTGGAGCAGGGTAGTAACGCTGCTGTCTGTCAACTTTCATGCGGCGCGCTTTAGGCCAGCCGTGCCCGAGTCGTGCGCGGCGTTGCCAGGAGGAGGCTCGTCTCGCTGCCGGTTATGCCGGGAATGAGGCGGATGCGGCGCAATACAGCATCAAAATCGGTCAACGAGGCCGTCCCAAGTTCCACCACCAGGTCCCAGCGGCCATTGGTCGTGTGGATGTCCGAGACCTCGGGGAAGCCCCCTAACGATCGCACCACACGATCGGCGGCGTGGCCTTCGATCTCGATCAGCATGATACCCCGAATGCGCTGATCGACCGCATCGGCGCGGAGCACGACCGTGTAGCCGATGATCTGGCCGGACCGTTCAAGCCGCTCCATACGCGCCCTGACCGTGGCGCGTGAAACACCGAGATCAACGGCGAGATCGGATACGCTGCGCCGCCCGTCGTGCCGAAGCAAGGTCACGAGCCGTTCGTCTAAAGAATCCATTTGTGCTGCCATTTAGATCAAAATCGATCCCGATATGATAAAATAGCCTTGTCGGATTGCCAATTTAATATGTTCACGTCGCCATGCCGCCATGGTTCCTTCCCGACTATTCAAGCGTTGCCAGCGGGAGAAACCATGCGTTGCAGAATCGTCGGGGCGCCGGTGCAGGACGGCGCTGGCAGAATGGGATGTGAAATGGGTCCGAGTGCGCTGCGGACCGCCGGACTTTCCCAGGTGCTGTCGGGCCTCGGCCACACTGTCGAGGATATGGGTGCCGTCCAGCCGGTTCCGACAAGACGCCTCGTGCACGGCAACCTGGCACTGAAGGCCCTGCCTGAGGTATCGGCCTGGACATCCGCCATCGCCGAGGCCGCCTACGCTGCGAGCGAGGGTGCCATGCCGATCTTTCTCGGCGGCGACCATTCGATCTCGGCCGGCACCGTATCGGGCATCGCCCGCCGCGCCGCCGAAAGCGGGCGTCCGCTGTTCGTGCTGTGGCTCGACGCGCATCCGGACTTCCACACGCTCGACACCACCGCCAGCGGCAATCTGCACGGTGTTCCGCTCGCCTATGCCAGCGGCCAGCCGGGTTTCCGCGGCTATTTTCCGGATCTGCCGGCAGCGGTCGATCCCTCGCGCATCTGCACCATGGGCCTGCGCAGTGTCGACCCGGCCGAGCGAACGGCGCTCAACGAGGCGGGAGTAACCGTGCATGATATGCGCGCCATCGATGAGCATGGCATTGCTCCACTGCTGCGTGCTTTCCTGGCGCGCGTGTCGGCGGAAGACGGCCTGCTGCATGTCAGTCTCGATGTCGACTTCCTCGACCCGTCTATCGCCCCGGCGGTCGGCACCACCGTTCCCGGCGGTGCCACTTTTCGCGAGGCGCATCTGGTGATGGAGATGCTGTCCGACAGCGGTCTCGTTTCCAGCCTCGACCTGGTCGAGTTGAATCCCTTTCTGGACGAGCGGGGCCGAACCGCGACGCTGATGGTTGACCTGACCGCCAGCTTGATGGGTCGCCGCATCATGGACCGCCCCACCCGCAGCCATTCCGGGAGCTTTTGATGACCACGGCAAAGCTGAACATCGTCCCCTTCGTCAGCGTCGACCGCATGATGAAGCTGGTGATTGCCATCGGTGTCGAGCGCTTCCTGACCGAGCTTGCAAGCTACATCGAGGAAGACTTCCGTCGCTGGGAACTGTTCGACAAGACGCCGCGTATCGCCTCGCATAGCCATGACGGCGTCATCGAGCTGATGCCGACAAGCGATGGACGCCTCTACGGCTTCAAATACGTCAATGGCCATCCCAAGAACATGCGCCAGGGCTTGCAGACGGTCACAGCGTTCGGCGTGCTCGCCGATGTCGGCAGCGGTTACCCGATGCTGCTCACCGAAATGACCATCCTGACCGCGCTGCGCACCGCTGCCACCTCTGCCGTCGCGGCGAAGTATCTGGCGCCGAGCGGCGCGCGCACCATGGCCATCATCGGCAATGGCGCCCAATCGGAATTCCAGGCGATTGCCTTCAAGGCGCTCACGGGCATCGATCGGCTCAGGCTTTACGACATCGATCGGTCCGCTTCGCTGAAATGCGCGAAGAACCTTTCAGGCCTGGGATTCGATATCACCATCTGCGGGACCGGGCAGGAAGCGGTTGAGGGTGCCGGGATCATCACGACCGTTACCGCCGACAAGCAGAACGCCACCATTCTCACCGACAACATGGTCGGCTCCGGCGTCCACATCAACGCTGTCGGCGGCGATTGCCCCGGCAAGACCGAACTGCATAAGGATATCCTGCTGCGTTCGGATATTTTCGTCGAGTTCCCGCCGCAGACACGCATCGAAGGCGAGGTCCAGCAACTGGCCCCCGACCATCCCGTGACCGAACTCTGGCAAGTAATCACCACCAAGGCCAAAGGCCGCCGAGACGCCAAGCAGATCACGCTGTTCGATTCGGTCGGCTTCGCGATCGAGGATTTTTCGGCGCTGCGCTATGTACGCGACCAACTGCAAGCGACCGGCCTCTACGAGGAACTCGACCTGCTCGCCGATCCCGATGAACCACGCGACCTGTTTGGCATGTTGCTGAGGGCGGCTATGCAGCCGGCAGCTTGAGGGTATCCAAGGTAACCCGAATTTCACCCATCCGATGAACTGGGCAGCCGCGACGTTGCTGTCAAATCCGTCCTGCCGCTGCGGCTGAGCTGCGACACAGCTCGTTTCTGGTCCAGTTAGATTTCTGGATCGCGGTGCTGAAAGAATTGGAGGAAAAGCTCTCGCTCAGTCGTTATGTCGAGCTTGTCGTAGATGCGGCGGCGATGGTTCTTGACCGTGCCCACCGTGATGCCGAGCCGCTCGGCGATGGTGGCGGTCGGGTGGCCGGCCAGGACGAGCTGCACGAGTTCCCTCTCCCTGAGCGAGAGTTCCGGCCACAGGCTAACGGGGATTGTCGGTTTCTGTCGCGGTGAAGCGCCGGGACTTGTCGGCGCTGAGGTGCGGGAAAACTCGGCTCCGCGTGCCTTGATGTCGAGCGCGTGCAGTGCTTCGAACACCGGCAGCCGTTCGTCCAGCAAGGCGATCTCGCTTTCCTTGAACGAACTGGTCGAGCGATCGAGGAAGATGCCAAGACACCAGTCGCCGCCATCGGCCAGCATGATGCCGACCTCGTCGCAGATTTCCGACTGAGCCAGGAAGCCGGCTATGTACTGGCCGCGCTTGGCCTCGTCATCCGCCAGTCGCTTGAGCGGCATGATGCCCAGCCGGCGCTCGCGCCGCCACGAGGCATAGAACGGATCGAACACATAGTAGTTGTCGAGATAGCGCCGGACCATTTCATCCGAGAAGCGCCGGTGCTTCACGAATTCAGGTGTCTGCGTCGTCGAGTAGCGCGTCACCGTGACGAGGTCGTGCTCGATATCCGCGCCGATCAGGTCGATCAGGCAATCGACATGCTTGTCCGTACCGGTGGCGGCGATCGCTTTGGCGAGCGGCGCCCAGATATTGCCCATGCGCATGCCTCTTTGTCGGCGACGAGTCTTCGCTCGTCATTGTGCCTTTAGGCATATGGCGCGATCTGGCCCGTTGAATCTAGCCTGTGGTCACTCTCGGCAAGGGAAGGCGACCCGTGGACCAGATTACCACCAACCCCATCGTTATCGGCATCGACGCCGGCGGCACCATGACCGACACTATCCTTGTCGATCAGGACGGCCACTTCAAGATCGGCAAATCGGCGACCACGCCGAAGAACGAGGCCGAAGGCTTCCTGGCCTCGGCCGAGGATGCGGCCGATGCCTGGGGCATCTCGCTGCAGGACCTCTTCTCGGGCGTCAACGTCGTGCTCTATTCCGGCACCGGCATGCTCAACACGCTGCTGTCGCGCACCGGCCGCAAGCTCGGCCTGATCACCACCAAGGGCCTCGAGGACATGATCTTGATGGGTCGCGGCCTGCAGGCATGGGCGGATTACTCCTATGCCGACCGGCTGCACGCGGTCACCCACCACCATCCCGATCCGCTGGTGCCGCGTCGCCGCACCCATGGCGTCACCGAGCGCATCGACCAGTTCGGCGACGTCATCCTGCCGCTCTACGAGCATGAGGTGCATGCCGCCGCGAAGAGACTGATCGCCGACAAGGTCGAGGCCATCTGCATCATGACCGTCTTCTCCCACGTCAATCCGGCGCATGAGAAGCGCATCGCCGAGATCTGCCGCGAGGAGATCGCCGCTGTCGGCGCCGACATCCTTGTCTACACCAGCCACGAGGTGCGGCCGGTGATCCGCGAACAGTCGCGGCTGAATTCGGTGCTGATCGAGGCCTATGCCACTTCGCGCGGCCGCAAGCAGCTCAAGAGCATCGAGGACGTCTCGAAGAAATACGGCTTCAAATATGGCGTGCAGACGCTGCTCTCCTTCGGCGGCCTGACCTCGATCAACCATCCGCGCCTGCACGAAACCATGATTTCCGGCCCGATCGGCGGCATCCTGGGCGCGGCCTATGTCGGCAAGCTGATCGGCAACGACTCGCTGATCTGCTCGGACATGGGCGGAACCTCCTTCGACATGGGCGTCATCACGCGCGGCCAGACGCGGATCGAGAACGAGCCGCTGATGGACCGTTTCAAGCTCAACGTGCCGACGCTGCATCTCGACACGATCGGCGCCGGCGCCGGCATGATCCTCAAGGTCGATCCGCTGACCAAGAAGGTCAGCCTCGGACCGGAGAGCGCCGGTTCCGATCCCGGCCCGATCTGCTTCGCCAAGGGCGGCACCGAACCCACCATCGCCGATTGTGACGCTATCCTCGGCCGTCTCAATCCGCATTATTTCCTGGGCGGCAAGGTCGTGCTGCAGGTCGAGAAGGCGCGCAAGGCCTTCGAGGAAAAGTGCTCCAGCCTGCTTGGCGTCGGTGTGGAGGAGGCAGCCGAAGGCATGATCGACATGCTGGAAGCCGACGCCAACAACGCGCTCCGCCGCGTCATCTCGGGCCAGGGCATCCATCCGTCGGAGTTCACGCTGCTCTCCTATGGCGGCTCGGGTCCGCTGCACCTGGCCGGCTGCTCGCGCGGCATCGGCTTCAAGGACATCATCACCTTCCAGTTCGCCGCCGCCTTCTCCGCCTTCGGCTGCACAACGGCGGATTTCATGCGCCGTCACTCGGTGTCGACGCAGATCGATATCGGCGCGCGCGCAAACGATGACCAGCTGGTGGCCTTCGGAACGAAAGTCACCGCCATCTGGGACGATCTCACCAAGGCGGCGGTCGACGAGATGATCGCCGATGGCCATAGCAGGGACAAGGTCAAGACCGTGCCGTTCCTGATGATGCGCTATACCGGCCAGCTCGAGGACGTCGAGGTGATGGCGCCGCTGTCGGCCATCAACTCGGCCGACGACATGCGCAAGGTGATCGACGAATTCGAGGCGGTCTACGCAAAGGTAAACCATCGCGTCTCGCGCTACGGCGAAGCCGGCTTCTCGATCACCGAGCTCGGGCTCATCGCCACCGCCGACAAGGTCAAGCCGGTGCTCCTGAAGCGCCCGCTCGGCAAGTCCGATCCGGCGTCGGCCCACAAGGGCGTTCGAGAGGCCTATATCGGCGGCCGCTGGCACAAGGCCGACCTCTACGAGATGGACCTTCTGCAGCCCGGCCACGAGGTGATCGGCCCGGCCATCATCGAACACCCCGCCACGACGCTCGTCGTCCATCCGCAAGACCGTGTCCATGTCGATGAGTGGACGCTGCTGCACTACACCCACGCTTGAGAAGGGCGAACGCCATGCTGGACAAACCCGCTTCCGCCCTGCGCATCCGCGAGCGGCTGATCGAATCCGAACGGCTCATGGAAGAGACCGGCTGCTACGACGGCATCACGGAACTTTCGCTGCGCAACCAGGATCCGCTGAAATTCGAGACGCTGCACACCAAGCTGCGCGCCTACTGCGTGTCGGCACGCGAAATGGCGCGCCGCATCTCGGCCTCGCCTGGCGTGCGCGAGGTCGGCGAGATGGTGGTCGCCATCTACACGCCGGAAGGCGATGCGATCGCGCTCTCCAACGGCATCATGGTGCATGTGCACACGATGAGCCGCTTCATCAAATGGATGATCAGACAAGGCTACGAAGAGAATCCCGGCATCGTCGATGGCGACATCTTCGCCAACAACGACGCCTTCATCGGCACCGTCCAGGTGCCCGACGTGATGGACGTGGTGCCGATCTTCCATTCGGGCAAGCTCGTCGGCTGGGCCGGCGCCGTCTGCCACGAACTCGAAGCCGGCGGCATCACGCCCGGCGGCGACGTGGCGCTGGCGCAGGAGCGTTTCACCGAGGGCCTGTTCGTCTGCGCCGAGAAGGTCGGCCAGAACGACGAGCTGCGGCGCGACTACGTGATCCGCTGCGAGCGCAATCTGCGCATGCCGATCTACTGGGTGCTGGACGAGAAGGCCAAAGTCGCCTCCTGCATCGACATGCGCGAAAGCGTCAAGACGCTGATCGACGAGATCGGCCTCGACTACTGGATGAAGATATCGAAGGAGTTCATCGAGGAAGGCCGCCGCGCCCAGCTTGCCCGCACCCGTCAGTTGACGGTGCCCGGCATCTATCGTGGCCACACCTTCTATGGCCATGTCACCGCGGGCAAGCCGGGTTATCAGCCGCTCGGCGATCCCGACTGGCTCTACAACATGCCGATTGAGATGGAGATCACGTCAGGCGGCAAGATCATCATGGACTTCGAGGGCACGCAGCCCTGGGGCTATCATTCCATGAACTGCACGCCGGCCGGCATGGACGGCGGCATGTTCGTTACCCTGACCCAGCACATGAATTTCGAGGGTCTGGTCAATGACGGCGCCTGGATGGCGACCGAACTGAAGCTGCCGCATGGCACTTGGACCAATCCCGACAATGAGATGGTGGCGACCGCCACCTCATGGGCTTTGCTGCTGCCGGCCTACGGCGTGTTCCAACGGCTGCTGTCGCGCTCGTTCATCGCGCGCGGTTTCGTCGAGGAGGCCTTCGTCGGCCAGGTCAACAGCCCGATGATCGAAATGGGCGGCACCAGCCAGTACGGCTCGCTGTTCGGCATGGCGCATTTCGAATGCGCGGCTGCCGGGTCCGGCGCGCTGGCCATCAAGGATGGGCTCGACACCGCCTATGTCGGCTGGAATCCGGAATCCGACATGGGCAATATCGAGATCTGGGAACAGAACATGCCGATGGTCTATATCGGCCGCTCCATCGTTCCCAATTCCGGCGGCGCCGGCAAATACCGCGGCGGCTGCTCCTTCCTGTCGACATGGCTGGTCAGCAAGACCGACCACCTGAGGCTGGTCACTTCCGAGCATTCCTCGCGCGTCTTCGACAATGGCGGCATGTGCGGCGGCTATCCGGCGCCGACCTGCCAGAAGCATCGCGCCGTGCGCGACTCGAACATCTTCGAACTGGCTGAAAAGGGGGCGCCGCTGGCGCATCATACCGGCACCAACCCTCACCGGTCGGAACTCGAAGTCCGGTTGCAGGGCGAGCATGTGACGATGGAAGGCCCTTACATCACCGCGCCGCACAAGACAGGCGATGTCTTCACCCATTCCTACAATGGCGGCGGCGGCTATGGTGACGTGCTGGAACGCGATCCCATTAAGACGGCTTCGGATGTCGAGAACGGCTATCTCACCCGCGAAGCCGCCGAAGGCATCTTCGGCATCATGCTGGATGAGGATGCTGACGGCTATCCCGTCGCCAATATCGAGGCCACCAAGCGCCACCGCGCCGAGATGCGCGCGAAGCGGCTCGCCCAGGCAAGGCCGGTATCGGAGTGGATCGCGAAGGAGCGTGGCCGCGTCGAAAAGGCCGACTTCGCACCTGAGGTGAAGAAGATGTACGCCAGCGCGATGAAGCTGTCGCCGCGCTTCACCAAGGACTTTTCAACTTTCTGGGATGTCGACGCCAAGTCGGCCTTCGGCGTGGAGTAAGGGACCATGACCTCGTACAGCAAGGAAGTCATCGCCGATCTGGTCGCGGGCACGCTGCCCTGGCCACAGACGCGCCGCGTCATGAGTGCCTACAAGGACGACGACCGTTTCTTCAAATATGTCGCGGTGCTGCAGGATCGCGTCGGCTGGAAGGACCCGATCCTGCTGCCGGTCTCCGACCATCTGTTCATCTGCCAGAGCGGCGACGAGCGGGTGACCCGGTGCGAGTGTGGCCACTCCTTCGGTGACTACCGCAAGAACTGGAAGCTGAAGGCGTCGATCATCGTGCGCAACACCGAGGAAACGCTGCGCGAGATCTATCCCAACAGCGATTTGCCGGATCCCGAATGGATGGAGATCCGCGAGTTCATCTGCCCGCAATGCGGCACGATGCACGAGGTGGAGGCTGCCGCACCTGGCTATCCCATCGTGCACGATTTCGAACCGGACCTCGAAGGGTTCTACCGTGACTGGCTGGGCAACCCGCTGGAGCCGATGAACGAGGGAAGCTGATGGCGAAAACAGGTCGCGTTGCAGGCAAGATAGCGCTCGTCACCGGGGCCGGTCTCGGCCTCGGGCGGGCATCCGCGCTGCTTTTGGCGGCGGAAGGCGCGACGCTGGCCGTCAGCGACATCGATGAGGCGCTTGCCGCCGATACGGCGAGGCAGATCGAGAAGGCGGGCGGCGAGGCGTTGGCGCTTCGCCACGATGTCTCGAAGCCGGAGGACTGGCCTTCCGTCATGGCCGCGATCGAGGATCGGTTCGGGCGGCTCGACGTTCTGGTCAACAATGCCGGCATCGCGATCGCCAAAAACATCGAAGACACCACGCTTGCCGAATGGCGGCGGACCATGGCCGTCAACCTCGACGGTGTCTTCCTCGGTTGCCAGGAAGGCATCAAGCTGATGAAGCGTTCTGGCGGCGGTTCGATCGTCAATCTGTCGTCCATCGACGGCATCATCGGCGAGGCCGAGCTTGCCGCCTATTGCGCCTCCAAGGGTGGCGTGCGCACGCTGACCAAGGCGGTCGCCGTGCACTGCGCCGAACAGCGCTACGGCATCCGCTGCAACTCCATCCACCCCGGCTACATCTGGACCCCGCAGACCGAAAACTATCTGCGCGATCTCGGCACGCTCGACCAGGAAAAGGCCAAGGCGCTGTCGCGCCATCCGATCGGCTTCCTCGGCGAGCCCAACGACATCGCCTACATGGTCCTCTACCTCGCTTCGGATGAATCGAAATTCGTCACTGGCTCCGAGATGGTCGTCGATGGAGGCTATCTTGCCGTGTGAATTCCCGCCGGGCCTTGCCGCCCGCACCAAGCCTTGTGGAGATCTCGCCTGATGACAAACCTTTCCGGCCGCAGCGCGATCGTCACCGGCGGGTTCTCCGGAATGGGTTTTGCGATTGCCACCGCCTTGGCGCGGGCCGGCGCCAACGTCGCCGTCGGCTCCTACATCGCCCCCGCAGGCGCCGCCAAATCCGATGCCGCCTATTATCCCCGCGCCGGCGAGATCGAGCGCGTGCGTTCGGCGCTGTCGGCCCATGGCACCAGGGTTCACGCCGCCCATCTCGATGTGCGAGACGGCGAGATTACCAACCTTTTCGCCGCCGAGGCTGAAGCCGTCATCGGTCCCGCCGACATTCTGGTCAACGCCGCCGGCACAACGGCCGAGCAACCCGTCTGCGGTCATTCCGACGCGTTGTGGGACAAGATCGTCGACACCAACCTGACAGGCGCCTTCCGAGCCACCCGCGCTGTGCTGCCAGGCATGATCGGGCGCGGCTGGGGCCGCATCGTCAATATTGGCTCGACCGCCGCTACGGTCGGCTGGAAGGACAATCCGGCCTACTGCGCCTCCAAGGCCGGCCTCCTCGGCCTGACGCGTTGCGTGGCTCTGGAAGGCGCCGCGCACGGTGTTACCTGCGTCATGATCAGCCCGACCTGGGTAGAGACCGAACTGATGCGCCGCAATGTGGCGCAGGTGGTCGAGCGCGAGGGCAAGGGCCGCAGCGCCGAGGAGGTCATGGATGAATTCAGGAAGGGCAATCCTCAGGGGCGCATGATGCAGCCGGAGGAGATCGCAGCACTTGCCGTCTTCCTTTGCTCGGATATCGCCAAGGGCATCACCATGGAAAACATACAGATCACCGGCGGGGCATTGTGGTAGCATCCGCGCGGGATGGCTGCGGGCCTTCATGGGAGGAGGTCGGCAAAAAGTAAGGAATGAAAAAGTCCAACGACAGGGGAACCGACATGACAAGAACACTTGCCTTGAAAGGCGCCGGCTTCGGGCTGGCGCTTGTGCTTGCTGTAACCGCTCAGGGAAGAGCCGCCGATCTCGGCGCCAAGGACGAGCCGATCAAGCTCGCCATGCTCGAATGGACCGGATCGCATGTGTCTACGCACATCGCCGGGCAGTTGCTTCAAAAGCTCGGCTACAAGGTCGAATACGTCACCGCCGGCAACTTTCCGCAATTCTCCGGCCTTGCCGACGGGACGCTGAGCGCCTCGGTCGAGATCTGGCTGAACAATGTCGGTGACATCTATCCCAAAGTGCTGGCTGAGAAGAAGATCGAGGACATCGGCAAGCTGGATCTGAAGACGCGGGAAGGCTGGATCTATCCAAAGTTCATGGAGAAGGTCTGCCCTGGCCTGCCGGATTGGAACGCACTGAACAAGCCGGAGTGCATCCAGGCGCTGTCGACACCCGAGACCGCGCCCAACGGCCGCTTTCTCGACTATCCGGCCGACTGGGGTTCGCGGGCCGCGACCATCCTGGCCGACAACAACATGCAGTACACCGCCGTGCCGGCCGGCTCGGAAGGCGCGCTGGTCGCCGAACTCGAGGCCTCGGAAGCCGCCAAGTCGCCGCTGGTGATGATGTTCTGGGGGCCGCACTACGCGCTGGCCGAAAACGATGTCGGCTGGATCACCATGCCGCCCTGTAAAGACAAGACCAACGAACATTGCATCACGCCACCCGATGTCGACAAGATCGTCTGGTCCGGCTTCGGCGCCAAATGGCCTGCCGCCTACGCCTTCCTCAAGGCGTTCAAGATGGATGCCACCGAACAGCAGAAGATGATGCTGGCGGTCGACAAGCAGGGCAAGGACCTCGACGCCGTCGTCAAGGATTGGCTCGACAAGAACGAAGCGGTGTGGAAACCCTGGGTCGACGCGGCCAAGGGGTGATCTCGGCCGATGCCTTGCCCGGGCACTGACGATAGCTGCCGCTCGGTTCCCGATGATCCGGGAACTGGACGCTTGCTTGGTGCGGGCGGCCGACGATGAGCGCGGCCGCCAGAGAGATAAAACTAGCCTGCCGCAATGTCTGGAAGGTCTATGGGCGGCGTCCCGCCTATTATTTCGATTCACGCGGCTACATCATCGAACCCGACGTCCTGGCCGAGCGACTGCGTGCCGAAGCGCATCTGCCCGCCGTGGTCGATGCCACTTTCGAGGTCGCCACCGGCGAGATCTTCGTCATCATGGGGTTGTCCGGCTCAGGCAAGTCGACGCTGGTACGCTGCCTGTCGCGGCTGGTCGAGCCGAGCGCCGGCGAAATACTGCTCGATGGCCGCGATCTCTCGAAAGTCTCCGGCAAGGAACTGATCGAACTGCGCCGCCACGCCATGGGCATGGTGTTCCAGAATTTCGGCCTGCTGCCGCATCTGACCATTCTGGGCAATGTGGCTTTCCCGCTGAAGATCCAGGGCAAGCCGGTGAAGGAGCGCGAAGCCCGCGCCCGCGAGATGATCGCGCTCGTCGGTCTCGAAGGCCGCGAGACTTCTTTTCCGCACCAGCTTTCCGGTGGCCAGCAGCAACGCGTCGGCATTGCCCGTTCGCTCGCCGTCGGCCCGGAGCTGTGGTTCCTCGATGAGCCGTTCTCGGCGCTCGATCCGCTCATCCGGCGGCAGATGCAGGACGAGTTCCTGCGCCTTCAGCGCATGCTGCAGAAAACCATCGTCTTCATCACTCACGACATGGCCGAGGCCTTCCGGCTGGCCGACCGCCTCGCCATCATGCGCGCCGGCAAGATCGTCCAGATCGGCCGGCCTGCCGATATCGTGCTCAATCCCGCCGACGACTATGTGGCGCAGTTCACCGAGGACATGCCGCTGCTGCGCGTCATCAAGGCGGGCGATCTGGCGGCGCCGGCGAACGGAGCCACGATGCCGGACGAAAGCGTCGCTGCCGGTGCCAGCCTCGAGGACCTGATTCCACGTCTGGCGTCCGGTATCGGCGCCTTCACCGTGCCGGGCGAGGGCGCCAGTCCGCCGCGGCTGCTTGGCGCCGGTTCCGTGCTTGCCGTGTTGGAGCGGGAACAGAAAAGGCGCACACGGCCATGACCGCGCCAGCCGCATCGTTTCGATCCTCGCCCAGGGTCGCGATCGAGCCGGCGCTTCTACCCTGGTACGCATTCATCGTACTGGCCGCATTATGTCTCGTGCTGAAGGCCGATTTCCCCTGGCTGGTGACATTTCCGAAGGAATGGACGCTGCCGTTCGCACCGGCCATCAATTTGGTCACCGATACGGTCGTGACCGTCGTCCAGCCCGCATTCCGCGCCCTGTCCGCTGTGCTCGATGCACCCATGCGCGGCGCGCGCCTGGTGCTGGTATGGCTGCCGTGGCCGGCGGTGATGCTGGCGGTCGCGGCGCTTGCGCTGAAATCGAGCGGCATTCGGCTGGCGGTCTTCGCCGTTCTGGCGCTCGCCTACATCCTGTTTGCCGGCTACTGGCCGCAAAGCATGAGCACGCTGTCGCTGGTGCTGCTGGCCGTACCGATCTCCGTTGTGCTCGGCTTTTGGCTTGGCGTGCTGGGTCATGGCAGACCGGGGTTGCGGCCCGCACTGCTCGGCGCACTCGACCTGATGCAGACCGTGCCGGCCTTCGCCTATCTCATCCCGTTGCTTCTTTTGTTCGGCTTCGGCCCTGTTGTCGGGCTGATCGCCAGCGCCATCTATGCGACGCCGCCGATGGTGCGCAACACCATGCTCGGGCTCGACCGCGTGCCATCCGATATCAGCGAGGCCGGGCTGATGAGCGGCTGCACGCGCCGCCAGCAATTCTGGCAGGTCGAAGTGCCGAACGCGCTGCCGCAAATGCTCATCGGCTTCAACCAGACGACGATGGCGGCGCTCTCGATGGTCATTGTCGCCGCCATCATCGGCGGCTTCGAGGACATCGGCTGGGAGGTGCTGTCATCGATGCGCAAAGCCGAGTTCGGCCAGAGCATTCTGTCCGGACTGGTCATCGCGCTGCTCGCCATCCTCGTCGATCGCCTGACGATCGGCTTCGCCAGGGAACGGCCGACCGGACCGACCGCCGCCATGACATGGATGACCGGTCGCAGGCTGGCGATGTTCCTGTTTCTTGCCGCCGTGCTGGCGATTGCCATTCGTGTCTTGTGGCCTGTCGAGACCTTGCTGCCAGCCGGCGGGCTGCGCATGCAGGCCGGCGGTGTCAATCAATGGCTGCTCGGCCTGGTCCGCGACTACGCCTGGTTCTTCGACGATATCCGCAACAGCGTCCTCTATTGTCTGTTGCTGCCGCTCAGGATCGGCATTTCGGGAGCCGCCACGCCGGCACTCTGGGGTTTTGCGCTGTCGCCGCCGATGACGGCTGGATATTGCGCGCTGATCCTGGGCGTCGCCGCACTGTCGGCGCACCGCTTCGGGTGGCGGGCCGGCGTGGCCGCACTGGCGGCGGGCCTGGTCCTGTTCACCGGCTTCCTCGGCCTGCCCTGGCCGGTCTTTATCCTCGGCGTCGCCTTGCTTGCCGCACAGGTGGCGGGCATCCGGCTTGGTCTTTTCGCGCTTGCCGGCTTTACCCTGATCCTGGTCAACGGGCTGTGGCCCCAGCTCATCCAGTCGCTCTACCTCTGTACGCTGGCGGTGCTGCTCTGCTTGGTCATAGGCGGTGCGCTTGGTGTCTGGGCCGCCTACAGCGACCGCGTCTCGCGCATTCTGAAGCCGATCTGCGACGCACTGCAGACCATGCCGCAATTCGTCTTCCTCATTCCGGCACTGATGTTCTTCAAGGTCGGCGAGTTCACCGCGCTGATCGCCATCATGCTCTACGCCATCGTGCCGCCGATCCGTTACGTCGAGCATGGCTTGCGGCATGTGCGTGTCGATGTCGTCGAGGCGGTCGAGCAGATGGGCGCGACGCCTGCCCAAACATTGTTGCAGGCCAAGCTGCCGCTGGCCCTGCCGGTGGTGATGCTGGGGCTCAACCAGACCATTATGGCAGCCTTGTCGATGCTGGCGATCGCAGCCCTCGTCGGCACGCGCGATCTCGGGCAGGCGGTCTATGTCGCGCTCGGCAAGGCCGATGCCGGCATGGGCCTGATCGCCGGCCTGTCCATCGCCTTCCTGGCGATCCTGGCGGATCGCATGGTAGCGGGATGGGTAGGGGGTCGGACCCTGGTCCCTGATCGAGGCGCCTAGATGTTTAGTCCTGGCAATTCGGTGGAACGCATCGGGGATGAAACGCTCAGGGTTTCCTTGCGGATGCATCCGCGGCCAAGGTTGCGGGCCGCGACGAAGTCGGCAAGATGCCGACGCAGGCGTTCGTGGCTTGGCTGGGGCCTGGGTTGCATAATAGTGCACACTGAAACCAGTGTCGAAGACCTCAGGCTTGACCATTGCAACTTCTGCACCAAATTATTGAAATCTATGGGCAATTTGTCTATCGGCCATGGCCGGAAAGTCCAGCAACGAAGCGAGGGTCAACTTAAGCCAATGATATTGCGTGACGCGGAGAACTGGCACGAACCTTGCGGCATGCCCTACCGCTGGATGACGGCGCCCAAACCTCGCACGCACGCTGCCGCATGTCTTGGCGGGCGGCATTCGCCAATGGCGAACCATGCCCAGCACGGATCGAAGTCATCGTCAGCACAAGTCAAAACGCAGGAGGTATGAATGACCAAGCACAAAGTCGGCTATCTCATCGGCAGCCTCGCGCGCGGATCCATCAACCGCAAGCTCGCGAAGGCGCTGGTGCAGCTTGCCCCGCCGCAACTCGAAATGTCGGAGATCTCCTTCAAGGACTTGCCGCTCTACAGCTACGACTACGACGCCGACTTTCCGGCCGTCGCTCGCGCCTTCAAGGATGCCATCGCCGCTGTCGACGCCGTCCTTTTCGTGACGCCGGAATACAACCGCTCCATCCCCGGCGGCTTGAAGAACGCCATCGACTGGGCTAGCCGTCCCTATGGCAAGAATTCCTTCGCCCGCAAGCCGTCCGCGGTCATTGGCACATCGCCCGGCCCGATTGGCACCGCGGTCGCCCAGCAAGGCCTGCGCAGCGTGCTGAGCTTCTGCAACTCACCGCAGATGAACGCCCCTGAAGCCTATATCCAATTCACGCCTGGCCTGGTCACCGACGCCGGGGAGGTCACGGTTGCATCAACCCAGGAATTCCTGCGCAACTACATGGCCGAATTCGGCATGTTCATCGCCAGGGTGCTCCAGGTGCTGCCGAGAAACGCCTAAAGCATGTGCAGGAAGATGCGGAGCGGTTTTTCAGATCTTGGCGGCATCCTCCAGCGTCTTCAGACCTGGCGCGAAGGGTTCGCATTCGTCATGGCCGAAACAGGCATGGCGAACCCCCGGTCGCCAGGATCATAGTATCGAAAAAAGCTTGGCTCCTCGCCGCGTGTTTTCCTCGTCTCTTCAGCAGGCACGTCCTTCAAGGCGTCTCCTGCTCAAACTCGGCCTCCGCCCGCAGGCTGTCCAGGTCACGCCCCACGGTCGCCACGGCAAGCCGCTTGTCTCTGCGCCAATAGCTGACCATGCAGTCGCGCGCGGCAGGATCGCCATCCATGTCCAGCCGATCCCACTGTTCGGCATGACCCACATAGTTGATGGTCGTGTCGTAGTGTTGGCTCCAGAAGAACGGAACCGTGGCGAAGCGCTGCCGCTGCCCCAGAATATTGCGCGCCGCAACGGCGCCCTGGCGCTCCGCAACCACCCAGTGCTCGACGCGGATGCGGTCTCCCGTCCTGCGGTCCGGCCAGCGCGCGATATCGCCGGCCGCGTAGACTGCCGCGGCGCTTGTTTGAAGAAACCCGTCCACCAGCACCCCGCCGTCCATGGCGAGGCCGGCCTGCTTCGCCAGACTTACCTCGGGATGCACTCCGATCCCCACAATCACCAGATCGGCGCTCAAATCCACGCCTGTCGAAAGTCTGACGCCATCCTGGTGGATTTCGGCCACGGTGGTCCCGAGATGGAAGACAACCCCATGCGATTCGTGAAGTGTCTTGACCATGTCGCCGAGCGCCGCGCCGAGGAGGCGTTCCATGGGGCGTGAGCCGGGCGCGACGACATGGACCTCCAGTCCGCGCTTTCGCAATGACGCCGCTACTTCGAGGCCAATGAAGCCCGCGCCGACCACGACGCAGTGTCGCGCCGTGCCGCAACGCGCGATCAACGTATCGCAGTCTGCCAGGGTGCGCAGCACTTCCACCTGCGGCAAGGTTGCGCCGGGAACGGTGAGCCGGACGGGTTCGGCGCCCGTGGCAAGCAGCAGTGCCCCATAGGTCATCTCGCTGCCATCCGAGAGCGCTATCGTTCTCCGCGCGGGATCGAGCTTGACGGCGCGTTGATCACATCTGACATCGATATGATGATCCGCGTAGAATTTCGGCGATCGCAAAGGAAGCCAGGCGGCCTTCGCCGTCCCGGCGAGATAGTCTTTCGACAAATTCGGCCGATCGTATGGTGGCGAACGATCGGCGCTCAACATCGTGACGGGTCCCTGATAACCCTCGCGGCGCAACGTTTCGGCGGCGACGTTTCCGGCCGCGCCGCCGCCGATGATGACCACGGATTCGGGCAGCCCCGCGGCCGTCAGTTTGGGCGGTTGTGGCGTCGGCAGCTCGTCGCCCACAAATGCATGACCGTCTCGCCGCGCCACATCCCAGCATTTGAGATCGCTCAAAGCGGGTGATCGAAGAACCTGGCCGGTGCGAAGGCTGAAGCAGGCATGGTGCCAGGGGCAGCGGATCGTGTCATCGACCAGCAGCCCGTCGGCCAGCGGTCCGCCATAGTGGGTGCACGTTGCGCCGACGGCGAACAGTTCTTCGCCTTGGCGCACGAGCAATGCGGCCTTGCCGTTCACGTGGCCGGACAACATGCCGCCCTCGGGAATATCCGCCAAAGCGACACCCTGGGTGAAATCGGGGCCGGCCGGCGACGATGAATGCTCAGTCATCCCTGTCTCCTTGCCCCTTTGGCGCTCCTGGAATGGGAAGGCCACCTGCCGCCGTCGGCGCGCGGAGCTGTGACGATGGGGGCTCCCGGCACAGCACATAGAATGACATAGGACGAGCAACCTTCGTGCCAACCATGTGCCCCGTGGGATTTCAACCGTTTTGGGCATCAAGCGTGGCGGACGGTTGTCCAGGCTCCGCGGCAGCCCGTCACCATACGCTCGCGGCAGCCTGTGAATGCCTCGGCGGCGTCCCGGATATGCGTGGTTTACTTCCTGCCGCGCGGTTGAGCCGCTTCTTCAGCCGCGAGCACCACAACCGCCTCGGTTGTCAGAAGCCTGAAGGTGAAGGTCTCCTGGAGATAGAGTTCAACGGCCGTGCCGGAATGGTTGAGGTAGCCGATAGAGATGTCCTGGCCGATATCCAGCTCGAAATCGCCGCCACGCGTGGAAAGCACGAACCCACCCTCGATGGCCGGCGCCCAGATGATCCCTCCCTCGACCACACGCTCGAGATGATGGAAAACCGGGTAGCCCTCGTCGCTGCCACCGCTCGCGGCCGTGTACGCGGCGGCACCCAGTACGAGCGCGTAGGGACCATTGACCCCAGCCAGCCGCAACTGGCTGACCGCGTGCCCGACAGCTTCCGCATAGTTCATCACATTGGAGGGGAGCCTCAAGGCTGGATTGCTGCTTCCTTGCCGGATGCCCTGTATGCCAGCCGCCGCATATCCGTCGAAAACGGAGCGGTCCTCGGCGAAGGCGATCTTGCGCGCGGCTTCCTTCACGGGTGACCAGTCCGAATCCGTCGCGTCGCGCTCCACATCATCGATTGCCTGGCGCGTGAGCTCGAACGGAACGCGCAATTCGACCAGCGCCTTCACCTCGCGTTGTGCGGATTGGACCCCGTCACCGAAGGCGGGAAGCTGCTTGAGATGACCGGTGCCAACAGCCGAGAAGTCGACGCCCTTTGGGCCGACAACGTCGACAACACGCCGCGCCGCCAGATGGCGCTTCAGGGTACGGGCCGCCTCGTCTTCGATTTGCGCCCAGGCCGCGTCGGAGACGGGAGCCAGTTCTCGATGAAGATTGTTCATGTCTGCCTCATTTCTTCAGTGATCCAATGCCGAGTGAACCATCGTTGGGAAGCGCGTCCGGCCGAGGCGCCTCCGGCGCTTGCGGCACTTTCGCTTCGGTGTCGGCAACCGGTCGTGCCTCGGGGTCGATATCGTCGAGGAAGGTCGCGGTCGGCACGAAGAACAGCGACCCCGTCACCGCGCGGCTGAAATCCAGCAGATGGTCGTAGGTGCCCGGCGGGTTGCCGATAAACATGTTCTCCAGCATCTTTTCAATACGGTGCGGGGACCGGGCGTAGCCGATGAAATAGGTGCCGAACTCGCCCTTGCCGATTTCGCCGAATGGCATGTTGTCGCGCACGATCTGAAGCTGCTCTCCGTTTTCTTCAATCGATGTCAGGACGTTGTGCGCATAAGGCTTCTTTGCGGAATCGAGCTGTTCGATGTCGGACAGCTTGTGCCGGCCGATGATGTTCTCCTGCTCCTCGACCGGCACCTTGTTCCACCGCTCCATGTCGTGCAGGTATTTCTGCACGATGACGTAGCCGCCGCCGGCAAAGGCGGCGTCCTCGTCGTCGACGAGAGTGGCCGCGTCCGCGGCCTGGCCGTCCGGGTTTTCGGTGCCATCGACAAAGCCGATCAGATCGCGGTCGTCGAAGAACTTGAAGCCGTGCACCTCGTCCACGGTCGAGACCGCGCCGGCGAGCCGCGACATGACATGTGTCGCAAGTTCGAAGCAGAGGTCCATGCTCGCAGCGCGGATGTGAAAGAGGATGTCGCCGGGCGTCGAAACGGCGGTATGCACGCCGCGAATTTCGCGAAAAGGATGCAGGTCTTTCGGCCTCGGCGCCCCGAACAGCCGGTCCCAGGCATCGGATCCGAACCCCATGACGCACGACAGCTGTCCGTTGAGATTGCGGAAACCCACGCCGCGCAGCAGGCTGGAGAGATCGGCGCACAAGCCGCGAACCGTTTTCTCGGACGCCGATCCGGGATTGATCGTCACGACCAGGAATATCGCTGCCCGCGTAAGCCTGGCGGCGACCGATTGAGAGACGGGAGGTGGCAAGCTTGAAACCATGTTCGATCCGTTGAGTATAGTTTGAAGCGCGATGCCGGCGTTAGCCGTAGCGCTGAGGCAGGTCATTATATGCGGGACTCGCGACGGCGAGCTGTCTGTCGATCATAGGACATTTGCGGCGGAATCCGCATGGGAAATCGGGGGGCAGGGGGAAATCAGGAACACTGGCCATCGCGCTGGGGACGGACTTCTTCCCGGCGATTGACAGCATCCTAATCCATATCCCGGAACGCATGCCCGTCAGCGGCGGCGCCGTCCACGACGCTCGGAGGCAGCAGGTCCTGCGCCGCCGTGCCATCAAAGAGCCATTCCTTCGGATCGGCGAAATCGGGGAGAGCCGAGCCCTTGCGCACATAAAGGCCTATGCCTGGCTACTTCACCTTGATGTAGAGATCATGTTCCGGCATCGCTTCGATTCTCCTGGACCGGCAGCGGAATGGCGCGGGAGCGCGGGCTTTCGGGCGCCCGCGTGTTTCGCTCTTCCCTCTTGGCCCTGCCTGCTAGCAACTCGCGCGTCTATTTTGAATGGCGAATGAAATCAGTTTCTTAAGTTTAGTGCTCCGTCGGCATAGGACAATATGCCCAAATCGGTTGGGGCATATTGGTCTTCGGTCGCGACATACCAACCGCATGGCGGCCAGCACGAGCGGCTTGCTTGCCGAAAGGACATAGCTGTCGACGATGACCTGCGAGCTGGCGGATTGAAGACGCAGCTGCTGCGGTAGCACCATCGTCAATTGTAACGATGGAAGGTCGGGCATTCCCTCATCGGAGCCAAGCCGCCGCCAGTCGGTCGGCACGGCGCTTTCGGGGAGCATCGTGAGAAGCTCGCCAGAAGCGACGGACGGAGGGCTACCAACTTGCTGTCGGTCGTATCGCAATATTGCTGGCGGCGGGTGCTGATCCCGAGTAACGTCAAAGTCCCACCAAATCAGTGCTTAACGAGAGCAATCTTGAAACGCCGGTTCGTGGCGCTAGCTGTCCGAGCTGTTTCTCATTTTGCGGTCCGATGAGGAGATCATCGATGAGGACCTCCATCGCCACTGTTTCCCTGAGCGGAGAGCTCGATCAGAAACTTGCGGCGATTGCCGCGGCTGGTTTCGACGCCGTCGAGATATTCGAAAACGACCTTCTCGTGTTCGACAAAAAGCCGCGTCAGGTCGGGAGGATGGTACGAGACTGCGGGCTGGAGATATCGCTATTCCAGCCATTCCGGGATTTTGAAGGCATGCCGGAGCCTCACCGACGCCGAACGTTCAATCGCGCCGAGCGGAAATTCGACGTTATGCAGGAGCTGGGCGCGGATCTGGTGCTCGTGTGTTCGAATGTGTCGTCGATCGCATTGGGAGGTCTGGACAGGGCCGCGGCCGATTTTCATGATCTTGGGGAGCGCGCGGCGAAACGTGGCTTGCGGGTTGGCTATGAGGCCCTGGCCTGGGGGCAGCACATCCACGACTACCGTGATGCCTGGGAAATCGTCCGGCATGTCAATCATCCCAATGTCGGGCTGATCCTTGACAGTTTCCACATACTCGCCCGCAAGATCGAGATCAATTCCATCCGCTCCATCCCGAAAGAGAAGATCTTCATCGTCCAGCTTGCCGATGCGCCGCTGATCGATATGGATATCCTCCACTGGAGCAGGCACTATCGCAACATGCCGGGCGAGGGCGACCTGCCGGTGACGGAGTTTACGAGAGCGGTTGCCGCGACAGGCTATGATGGCTACTACTCCTTGGAAATATTCAACGACCAGTTCCGTGGTGGTTCTACCCGTCTGATTGCCATGGATGGGCGACGGTCCCTGATCTATCTGGGTGACCAGGTTCGGCGGCTGGAGCCCGATGCCGGGCTGGCGATGCCGGATCTTCCGGACCGTATCAAGGTCGAAGGGATCGCTTTCATCGAATTTGCCACCGCTGAAAAAGATGCGGCCGAGTTGATCGCGCTGCTTCATGCGCTGGGTTTCCGCAAGACGGCGCGCCACAAGTCGAAATCCGTCGTCGTCTACCAGCAAGGTGAAATCCGCATCGTCATCAACACCGAAACGGTCGGCTTCGCCAAGGCTGCCTACAACATGCATGGAACGACGGCCTATGCAGTCGGCTTGAAGGTTGCCAATGCCCATGACGCGGTGAAGCGGGCTGTTGGCCTGGGCGCAGAGGCATTCTCCCAGCCTGCGGGCCAGAGCGAAACGGCGCTTCCCGGCGTCTTCGGCCCAGGAGGCGGCGTCTTCTATTTTCTGGACGAAACGCGCCAATTGGCGAGCGTCTGGACCACGGATTTCCTGGCTGAGCAAGATAGCGACGCCGCCGCGCCCGTCGGCTTGAGGACGATCGATCATATCGCCCAGGCGGTCAGATATGACGAACTGCTGACCGCCGTCCTGTTCTATACGTCCTTTCTCGAGGTGGAGAAGACACCGGTCGTCGACATCATGGATCCTGCCGGCGTGGTGCATAGTCAGCTGGTCTTCAATTCTTCCGGCGGTCTGCGGGTGACGCTGAATGGCGCTGAAAACTATCGGACATTTGCAGGACACTTCATCGCCGAGCATTTCGGTTCCAGCATTCAGCACCTGGCTTTTCAGACGAGCAATATATTCACCACCGCCGAGGCGCTGTCGAAAAACGGCTTCAGACCGCTGGCGATCAGTCGAAACTATTATGATGATATCGAAGCGCGGTTAGGGCTCGATCCCGAGTTCGCCGAACGGCTGCGGGCGGCGAATATTCTCTATGATCGGGACGAGACGGGGGAATATTTCCAGCTTTGCAGCCCGGTCAATGGCGAAGGCTTCTTCTTTGAAATCGCCGAACGGCGGCGCGACTACCGTGGCTATGGCGCGGCGAACGCGATCTTTCGGATCGCGGCGCAAAAACGGCACGCACGCCCGGCGGCCATGCCGCGCAGTTGAGCTCGACTGCACGGGAGGCCATGGATCCTGGACGGGACGACTTTGGAGGCGGATGGGGCATAATCTCCTTTCGGGTGATTTCCTGTGCAGACTGTGCCCAAACACATAGTTTTGGTCCTGCTGAAATTAATCGCGGATAGCGCTGAACCAATGTCCAAGAAATTTGCATTCCTTCTGGTCCGCGACTTCACATTGTCACCCCTGTCGCTTTTCATCGACACACTGCGCCTGGCGGGTGATGAGGGCGATCGAAGCCGTCGCGTGGAATTTGACTGGCAGGTGATCGGAGAGCGCGGTCTGCCGATCAGGGCCAGCTGCGGCGTAGAACTGCTGCCGACAAAAGAGATTGGACATCCCGAGGACTTCGACAATGTCGTTGTGGTTGGTGGCCTGCTCGACACCAACCGCGGCTTGAGTTCTGAAAAGGAGGCATTCCTTTTGCGGGCTGCCGAGAAAGGCGTGCCGCTCACCGCCCTTTGCACGGGCAGCTTCGTGCTCGCGCGCTACGGGTTGCTGGACGGTTATAGTGCCGCGGTCAGCTGGTTTCATATCAAGGACTTCCGGGCGAAATTCCCCGACGTAAACGCCCATGCGGACAGTCTGTTTTCCGTCGACCGCAACCGCTCTACTTGCGCCGGAGGCACGGGTGCAGCCGACCTGGCCGGCTATTTCGTGTCGAAATTCATTGGTCACAAGGCAGCGGAAAAGGCCGCCAAGATCCTTGTCCTTGATCGAATCCGGAACATCCGTGACGTTCAACCGGTCGGAGATCTGTTTCCCGGAGCCTCCAGCCGTCCGGTGAAGCGAGCCTTGCTCTTGATGGAGAGCAATCTTCAGGAGAAGGTATCGGTTACCGAAATCGCGGCCAGATTGAATTGCTCCAGGCGCCAGCTGGAGCGCCTTTTCGGCATCGAGTTGGGCATCAGCCCAATGGCCGCCTATCTGGCGCTGCGGGTGCACTACGCGAAGTCGCTGCTGGAAGCCAGCGACTTGCAGATAGGGGAAATTGCGTTCAGGTCCGGCTTCGGCAATGCCGGGCATTTCAGCCGCGTCTTCCGTCAGCATACCGGCATCACGCCAACGAACCTCAGACATCCAGGCCGCATATCTCGCGAGGCCTGATGCGGCGATAGTTCCGCGCTTGGTGGGATTGAGGGGTGCCACAGCTCAAGCTGGGACCAATAACCAGCGGGAGTAGGCAAAAATTTCAAACTATGCCGGAAATCCCGCTCGAGGATCTATCCAGCGGCAACCGGAAACCACATCCACGCCGGCTTCGGGCTCTCCTGTTGCCGACGTCGTCAGCTCGCAATCATTCAGTGTCGGGGTTTTCGAGCACTTCAAGCATGGTGGTCAACATGCTTCCGACTTCTTCCGATATTTCCTCGGGGCGAATTCCCGCCTTGATGGCGTCCGCCGTCGCTTGTTTGGCGAGTTTCGCCGCAAGCGCCGGATCGGACGTCGAATAGGGTGGAACATTTTCCTCCACCCATTTCTGCAGGAATTCGATGCCGCGAGCGCTCATGACGAACTAATGTTCGTCGAAGCGATTTCGTTCCGCGGAGGTATATTCAAGAAAACGTCAGACCCTTTTGATGAGGGCCTGACGGTTCCAAAGGTTCACGTCACGACGAACGAGGATGCCGTCAACGACAGATGCGGAGAAAGAGCGGCAAACTGGATCTGATGAGCGCTGCCGGCACCATCGCTGTCGAAGGAGAGGGCTCCGGTCGAACTGTTGTAGATAATGTGGTCGGTACTGGCATGCGCACCCCTGCCGGTGTGAAACGCATCGGCGGGAAGGGCGCCGACCTGAAGCCCGGCAAACACCGTGTGATCGAGCTGGATCTTGTTCTGCGTCACATTGAAGTCGGTGATGTTGTCGACATTGCCTGCCTTGAGGGCGGAATTGAAGACGAAGACGTCCTTGCCTCCATTTCCTGTCAGCACATCTTGCCCGCCGCCGCCATTGATGACGTTGTTGCCGGCATTACCCTGTATGGTCTGCGAGAACTCGTTTCCCGTGAGGTTGATGGCAGTGGTGCCGGCCCGGCTCGTGGTGGCGAGATGCTCGATTTCCGAGCCGGCCGACAGTGCATAGCTCACCGATGCCAGCACGGTATCGTTGCCTGCGCCCTTCAGTTCCACCACCTTGTCGCCAGGGTTGTTGACATAATAGGTGTCGTTGTAGCCGCCACCGATCATCGTGTCGGCGCCGGTGGTGCCGTGAAGTACATCCGCGCGGCCGGTGCCGTAGAAAACGTGATCGCTGGTCGAAGGCGCGGTGCTGATCGGAGGGGTGGTGCTGGTCGAAGGTGGGGTGATGGACGAAGTCGTATCGCTGGTCGAGGGCACAGTGGTGCCGGACGAAGTCGTGTCGCTGGCCGGAGGCACGCTTGCGGTGCCTTGGTTGTGTTGAAGGAAGAGGGCTTGCAACGCCGGCGAGTTTCCAAGTGCCGTGTCGCCCTGCTGGGAACCCCATGCATAGGCATAGTCGAAGGCGGGCGACGGAACCAGCTTGGACCAGTGGTCCAGCATGGTCTGTTCCTGGGCGGCGGTCGGAAGGACATATTGGCCGCCCGTATCGGTCGTGTAGCTGCCGCCCCCGAACGTCTGATAAACTGGAACGATCTGGTTGAGCGGGACCCCCGAAGCGACAGCCGCGGCCACGGTCCTGTCGATCATGTTGTAGTCGACCGTGCTTGTCCCGGTGCGCACCGGATACGGGTCCAGCCCGTAATAGTCGATATGTGTGTTGGCGGGATTATAAGTGTTTGAGAAATCGGGATTTGCGGAAGACCCCATGTTCATCATGGTGATGAAGGTCTTGGCGCCCGGCACATTGGTGTGGATCCAGTCGGATTCCGCCTTCAGGTTCGCGGCGGTGGCATAGGTTCCCCATTTACCGGTGGGGTCCGGCTCATCGACAAGGAAGAATCCGAACGCTTTCGGATTGCCGATAAAAGGCGTGACTTTCTGGATGAAGGACGAGGTTGCCCCATTGGCTTCATCGAGCCAGACCAGACCTTTCGTGCCCGCCGGCAGGGCGTTGAGTTCGTCCACGGATGAAACGTCGACTAGATTGAATCCGGCGTTTGCGACCTCGGAGGCCGATCCACCCGAGGCGTAATGGAGGGTTGTCATGCAAATATCCTTCGTCTGATTCGGTAGGTGCCCCACGCCTGCCTATTGGAAAGGGTATATTAGAACCAAATCAAATACGGACGCTCGTTGATAGAATCATTGATCACGGCGAGGAAAGGTCCACGCGATGGGACGTTGCTCCTGGTTCCGGGTTTGTTGATTGTTCAGGGATATTTCCAGCGTGGCAAGGCAGGACTGGACTGTTCCTGCCTCGGCGGCACTGCTGGATTTTGTTGTGGACTGCAGAAAGCGTAGGATCGCGCTGGTTCATTCCAGCCGCTTCGGAGAGTGCGGATGGCGGTCGTCCACGCGCTATGCGCCGCTCACCAGAAAGGCTCTTTCTATCAAAGGACGGTTGTGGCTCAGATACGGTTCGATGAGCATATCGAGGTGTCCGCCGAGGATCGGGACTATGCTCAGATCGGCAAAAAAGGCACTCCAGCCAAGATCCGTCGGAACCCCTGTACGCCTGCATCGAAACAGGGTGGCGGTAATCGGCAACGCGGTCTTCGGTTGCGCCAGCCATTGGCCAAATGCGCGCATCCGCAGGATTTCCTCAAGCTCAAGGCGCAAAATGAACCGCACTCTGGCGAAGGCCCTCCATTTCAGCCAGTCGATGCCCCTGGCGAGCAGGGCTTCAGCGCCAAATCTGGCAAATGCTTTCGCGAGAGCCCGTAACATCATGCGATCCGCCGTCACTCTATGCGAACGGATGCGCTGGACGGTGCGAGCGAGAGTTTCACGGTAATCGTGCTGCCCAGGCCCGATATTGGTGTCGAGGATTCCCAGGAACGTGACCGATCGACCCGCTGCAACAAGTTTGGCGGCAACCTCGAACGCGACGCCGCCGCCAAGCGAATAGCCGATCAGCTTCACGTCGCCATCAGGCTGGACCTGGCTGATCTGCTCGACAACCGCATCCACCATCCGCGGTATGGTGCCATGCCCCTTCAGTAGATCGTTGAGGTCGCCATAGCGAATGGCGACAACCCTGGCGACATCGCTCATCTCGACGCCGAAAGCCGCCAGGCTGGGCCCGTAGCCGATCGATCCTGGCACAATAAACAAAAGCGGCCTGGGGTCGGACGCCTCGACGAGCACGCCGCTTGTATCTTGCCCTGCGGACGCTGCCCTGACGACGTCGGCAAAACTCATTCCGACGGTGAAGGCATCCAAGTTGAGTTCCCGTCCCAGAGCCGTCTCAAGTTCCATGACGAATTGCAGCAGCTTCAGTGAATCGCCGCCGGCATCGTCCCAGTGGCTGCCAGCCGCCTTCTTGCCGGGAAGTATCCTCTCCCACACGGCCGCTGCCACGCCTTCGATATCGAGCGGGTTCACCGCCTGCCGGGCGTCTGGCGGGCTCTGGGCGCCTTGCGCGTCCAGTGCGCGATCCAGTTCCCGCAACTTGACACTGTCGACCTTGCCGCCCTTGAGCTGCGGTATCTCGGCAATACTGTGCAGTCGCGTTGGATGAACTGCCGGCGGCAGGGCTGTCCTGATCAAGTCCCGCAATTCGGGTATGATTTCGCTTGCGCCAGTTCTCGCGGGAACGACAAAGGCCACCAGTTCATTCGCGTCCGTCACCACGGCGACGGCATCACTCACTTGGGGCGCCCGGCGCAGGACGAGTTCCAGTTCGGCAGGCTCGACCCGTCTTCCGTTGATCTTTATCTGGCGTCCCTTTCGTCCGACGATCCACATCATTCCGGTGCCGTCGACCTTGACCAGATCGCCGGTTGCGAAGATCCGAAGCCGGGGATTGGCGGAGCTTGCACGAAGAGGGACATGTCCCCCGTCCGCCCAATAGCCGAGCGTGGTGTAGTTGCCCCTGATCAGCAACTCCCCTTCGTCGCCGGGGGCGACCTCGTATCCATTCTCATCCACCACGGTGTATTCGATGCCGGGAAGGACGAAGCCGACCGGGACCGTCGCGCCGCACTCCGGGTAATCCCTCGGCAGGAACCACTGCGTGCCGGTCGTTTCCGTGGACGAATAGCTGATCTGGACAAGGCAGGACTCAGGGACATTGTCGCGAAGCCGGTCGATGTCGGACCACAACACTTTTTCTCCGCCGACCCGCACGACCCGCAGTGACGAGAATGCGTCCGGCGCTGAATCGGTCATCAACACACGCAGCAGCGCCGGCACGAGATAGGCGATCGTCACCCGCCATTTTTGGAAATTGTCGCGCGCCGCGCGGATGCCGGCACTCTCAATGTCCAAAAGGTACAATGTGGCGCCGCACAGCATCGGGGTCATCATCTCGCGGCAGCCCGCGATCGTCGCCGGGCCGGTCAACGGCATGAACGCATCGTCGGGGCCGATGTGGCAAGCATCGACATATTGCTGCACCCGCTGGAGGATCGCCCGCTGGCTGTTCACGACGCCTTTCGGGGCTCCGGTGCTGCCTGACGTGTACAGGACGATCGCCGGCGAATCGACCGGCACGTCTGGTGGCAGCGCCGGTAGGATGCCGTCCGGCGTTGCGGCCATGCAGCTTCCCGCATCGATCCATTTCAGGGGCGAGGCATCAGGCCAGCCTGCCGGCTTGCCCGGCCCTGGCCTTACGATTGCAGCCAGCCCCGCGCTGGCGGCAATCGCCGCGAGGCGCTGAAATGGATCTCGCGGGTTTAGCGGCACGGCGGGCCTGCCCGCACGCATGGCGGCAAGCATGGCCACCGGGTACCAGAGGGTATTCCCGATCAGAAGCCCGACTGCCGCACCCATTGGAACTGAACCGGCAATCGCACCTGCCAGGTTTTGGACCGCGTTCAACAATTCCAGGAAGCTGAGGGATGTCGAGCCGTCGCTGATCGCGATCTTGTCCGGATATTTCCCGACAATTCTCTCGAGGTGCCAGAACGCCGATTTTTCGGAGAAGTCATCGCACATCGTTTGGTAGGCAGTGCTTGCCGGTCCGTCCATGTCCAGAGGGCGGGTGGATGCCTGCTTCCATGTGAAACCGTCTTGAGCACCATTGTCGCGCGTCATCGCGACATCCCGCTCCTTCGCCGGCCCTGGGACGGACTGCAAGGCGCGCAAAGGGAGGCCTTCTGAAGAACGCGTGCGCTCGAACGCTTCCAACACGACCCCCTTTTTTTGCTGACCGGCTTTGCAGTGTCGTACGCGACCATCTTGGCCGTGGCATCGTTAGAACGAATGATTCCGGCCGAACTCGCCGATCCGACATGAAGGGGTTCAGGTGCATCGCCGCATCATTGAAGCCCTGCTTCATTCAAACAGACGAGGACAGCGGGAAGGCCTGCTCCTAGCGTGGATTTGGGTGTCGTGCGCATACATAGGGGCAATGAAGCCGGACCATGAGAGCAGATCCTAGAGCCAGCCATTTCGCGCGACCGGGATACCGCCGGCGTCCTGGAGGGGCAGGATGAACCCCCACCTGGTCTGTGTTGGAGGCGAGGATCATCGTCTTAGAATTCCGTTCCTGCTGGCGCTGCGCGAAAGGGGCTTCCGGGTCACCGCCGTATCGAGCGATGTGGGCAACGCCTTCTCTCTTCATGGCATTGCGCATCGCCGATTGGGATTTGACCGCTTTACCAGCGGCGGCGGGGAATGGGGAGCTCTTGGCGCGGTCCGCAAATTGATGTCGGAACTGCGTCCGGACATCGTTCAAAGTTTCGACACTAAGCCCAATCTTTTGACCCCTTTGGCCGTGCGCGGGCAGGTGCCGGTTGTCCGCACCATCAATGGCCTTGGTTGGACATTCTCGTCCCTCGAACCGCGGGCTCTGGCCTTGCGTCCGATCTTCTGCGGCCTTCAGGGACTGGCATCCTTATGGACAGCCATGACCGTCTTCCAGAATCGCGACGATCAGGCCTTCTTCGAACGCTATCGGCTGGTTGGTCACGACAAAGCGCGGCTGGTCCGCAGTTCTGGCATCGAGCCGACGGCATTCTCGACAGCAAGGTATCGTGGCCCTTCGGCCACGACGATGCGCGAGAGCCTTGGGCTTCAGTCGGCCGAAATCATAATCTTTGTCGGCCGCCTGACCCGCCAGAAGGGGATTCCGACCCTCCTCAAGGCGGTTCCCCGTGTCCTTTCCGAAAGACCCAATGCGCGTTTCGTCCTTGTCGGTCCGCAGGACTCGGAGGGACCGTTCGCGGTCAACAAGGCCGATATCGATCGATATGCGCCTCACGTCATTGCCTTGGGATCGCGACAGGATGTTCCGGCCCTCCTTGGCATGGCCGATCTGTTCGCGTTTCCGACGCAATATCGCGAGGGTATTCCGCGTGTCCTGCTGGAGGCGGGATTGTCCGGATTGCCGATCGTCGCCTCGCGGATGCCCGGCTGCAATGACGTGGTTGAAGATGGCTGGAACGGTTATCTCGTCGCGCCGCGCGATGTGGATGGCTTCGCATCCAGGATAATCGAGATCCTGTCCGATCGCGCCCGTGGAAAAATCATGGGCGGCCGTTCCGTCGGACTTGTCCGGGAGCGCTTTTCGCTGTCGTGGGTCGTCGATCAGTATTGCGAGCTGTACAAGACCGTCCTCGGGGCAAAGTACCGGGGCAGTCTAGCTCGATCGGCCCCCGCGATCCTGATGGAAGAGAGCGCGCGGAGCCCCCGACTGGGGGAGGCGCGGCAATGATCCGTGATGCGCTCCTGGCCTGCGGCATCGCAATGTCCTATGCGGTCCGACTCAGCATCCCAGGCCTGCCGTTCGGCTACAGCGAATTGTTCCTCGCGCTTTGGATATTGCTGTCGATCGTGCGGGTTCTCGCGGGCGGCCGATTGGAGTTCACGCCGGCCCTGGCCCAGCTTGCACGTTTCTGGCTGATCCTGACGCTTGCCCTGAGTGTTGGGACAATCGTCGGCTATCTGACGACCGTCCTGTTCATCGCTCCGTTGATGCATGACACGATGGCGTATGTGCTGTTGGTCTTCATCACCTGCCTGGCCGCGGCGGAGCCCGACGCCGGTCGCCGTCTACGCAACACGGGCTGGTGGATCATTGCTGTCGCGAATGCATGCTTTGTTGTTCAACTGGGGCTTGGGTGGGGCTGGATCCATCAATCTGGCGTCAATCCCTGGTATTGGGACCGCTTCAGCGGTTGGTCCGACAATCCGAACCAGCTTGCGCTCTATTGCGCTCTCCTTGGTCCGCTGGCCCTGCATCTTGCCGTAACCACCCGCAATCCGTGGGGGAGGTGCTTTGGGCTAACCAGCCTGATCCTCACCTTCTACGTCGGAAGGCTGACAAAGAGCGATACCTATCTCTACACGACAATCCTGGCTTGCCTGATCCTTCTCGGGCTGCGGATTCGGGCTTGGCTTGCAATCGATGGCGGCAAGGTTAGCCTTTCACGGCAAATTGCCCTCCTGTTCACGGTTGCGTTCGTTCCGTTGGCGATCTCCGTCGCGCCTTACGCCCTCGGCGACGCCGCCAGCGCCGAAAACTTCGCCAAGAGCCTTACCAAGGACAAGGGCGGGCAAGCCACCGCGGAAACCGCCGAGCTTCGCCTCTACCTTTGGGACGAGGCACTGGACAAGGGGGCAAGATCGGGGTCGCTCGGCCTCGGCCCCGGGCCTCACCTTGAACGTCCCCCCATCACCAATCAGCAGTTTCTGCCTCGGCCTTTCGAGGCCCATAGCACGATCCTCGATCTCTATACCCAGGGTGGCTTGATTTCAGTCATGGCGCTCCTGTGGATCCTCGGCTCTGCCGCCTTGTCCGCCTGGCGTGCGAGATTGGATGCCCTCGTGGCGCTCATGGTATCGATCGTTGTGTTCAGTGCCCCGCACCTGATTATCCGCCATCCGATCGTGTGGTTCTCCGTGACGCTCTGCCTTGTCGCGGGGACGCCACAGGCGATCCCCGCCATCGTTCGCCAGAGGAGATATTAGGATGTGCGGGATCGCTGGAATTCTCTTGGCGCCCGACGCGGCCGATACGAACGCGCTGCGGGCGATCGGGCCGATGACGATGGCCCTTCGTCATCGTGGACCTGATGGCGAGGCATTTTGGATGAGCCGCGAAGCCGGCATCGCCTTCGGCCATCGGCGTCTGGCCATCGTCGACCTGTCGGAGGCGGGCCGCCAGCCGATGCATTCCGCCAGCGGCCGGTATGTCATTACCTTCAATGGCGAGATATACAATTTTCGCGATCTGCGCCGCGAGCTGGAAGGGGCGGGCCACCATTTCCGTGGCACCAGCGACACCGAAATCATGCTGTGCGCGATTGAAAGCTGGGGTCTCGACGCCGCGCTCGCGCGCTTCGCCGGCATGTTCGCTTTTGCGCTGTGGGATCTGAAGAACCGTATCCTTCACCTCGCCCGCGACCGAATGGGCAAGAAGCCGCTCTACGTCGCCTCGACACGCGAGGCGCTCGTCTTTGCCTCGGAGCTGAAGGCGATCACTTGTTTCCCCGGGTTCGCCCCGGAACTCGATATCGACGCCGCGGCGACAATGCTTTCGAAAGGGTGGGTGCCGGATGACAGTTGCATCTGGCAGGGCGTGTTCAAGCTGCCACCCGGTTCCGTCCTTTCCGTGACGGCGGCGGATTTCGCCAATACCCGCGGTGCAGGCTCGCTTGCGCGTCGCATTCGACGCTGGTGGTCGCTGGCCGATGTCGCCAGCACGGCGCTGCGGGAACCGCTCACCGGCAGTGACGAGGAACTTACGGCCGAGCTCGATCGTCTGCTTCGCCTTGCCATCGGCGAACGAATGGTCGCCGACGTGCCGCTTGGCGCCTTTCTGTCGGGTGGTATCGACAGCTCGACGGTCGTCGCCCTGATGCAGGCACAGTCGCGGAAGCCCGTCCGCACCTTCACCATCGCGTTCGGTGAGAGCGGGTTCGACGAAGCCCCTCATGCGGCCGCGGTTGCACGACATCTGGGCACCGACCACACCGAACTTCACCTTTCACCGGCCGCCGCGCGTGAGGTCATTCCGGAACTGCCACGGATCTGGGACGAGCCGTTCGCCGATGAGTCACAGATACCGACACTGCTGGTGTCGCGCCTCGCCCGGCAACACGTGACCGTAGCGCTGTCGGGCGACGGTGGTGACGAGTGCTTTGCGGGCTATTCCCGGCACTTCCTCGCGGCCCGCCTCAGAAGGCAGCATGAGCTTCCATCCCCACTTCGCCGGATGTTGGCGGCTGGGGCCGGATTGCTGGCCCAGGCCTCCCGGAAAGATGTCTTCGGCAGGCTGCCGCTTTCGGCGAACGCGCGGCACGGATTGCGCAGTGACCGCCTGAATCGCCTCGCCCGCCTGCTCGCGGCTGCAAATGAGGACGAACTGCTTCAGCGGCTGACCGAGTCCTCGGCCAACAACCTTGTTCATCACAGGCCGCCGGCAACCAAGGCCCGTGCAGCAGAGCTCGACGACCTCCTATCCCGTCTGCTGTTCGACGACATGACCGGCTATCTGCCCGGCGATATCCTGGTGAAGCTCGATCGCGCCACCATGGCCAACAGCCTCGAGGGGCGGTGCCCGATCCTGGACCATCGCGTCATCGAATACGCGTGGCGACTGCCGACCAATGCCAAGGTTCGGAATGGCAAGGGTAAATGGATACTTCGCCAGCTCCTTGACCGTTATGTCCCGCGGCGACTGGTCGATCGGCCCAAGCAAGGTTTCGACGTTCCAGTCGGGGCTTGGCTGAAAGGGCCGCTGCGCGCCTGGGCAACGGATATCATCGCCACAATACGCCTCTCGGAAGACGGAGTTGTCGACTTTGCAAAGGTCGGCGCCTGTTGGCGCGATCACCTGCAGGGAAAACAAGATCATTCCCGCGATTTGTGGCCTCTGCTCATGTTCCAGGCGTGGCGCAACGAAGCCACGCAGCCACCGGCGCCGGCAACGCGCCTCTCTCACCATATCGAACTGACAGGGGGTTGAGATGGAAGGTTCCGTAGCTGGCCGCGCCAAACGTCCGCGCACCACGCAAATGG